>JACPDY010000075.1 GCA_016183775.1 Bacteroidota bacterium | reverse complement strand
GTGTCGGTAAGTAACATAGGACTTGGGGTTGTAGAGGTTTATTTTTTTCCTCTAATTTTCACCTCAAGTCCTTATCTTTTTAATCTTAACTTTTTTATTATCAACCGTTTGTTGTCAATTTAATCCATAGCTCACGTTATATTAACATAACGCAATTACATTATACGACAACAGTGAAGGTATTATTTATTTGCTGGTTAGGGGCTTGTAAGGCCAAAATACAAATTCAAAAGAAATAGCCAAACTTATTTTATTGGTTAAAAGGTACTGCCTTATTTACCCATATTCTCCATGATCTCATTGCTTACTCCCGTATATGAGTAACCGCCATCGTGGTAAAGATTTTGCATAGTTACCATGCGGGTAAGATCTGAAAACAATGTGATACAATAATCGGCACAGGATTCGGCGCTGGCATTTCCTAACGGAGAAAGCAGTTCGGCATAGTTAAAGAAATCTTCAAACCCTTTGATGCCGTTGCCGGCAGTTGTTTTGATCAAATCCAGTAATCCCCGATCCTGCAGTAGTTATTGTAGGAGATTGTGAAATGGTGTTAATCCTTACTTTTTTTGCTTTTCCATAGTGGTAACCAAAACTACGGGCAATAGATTCTAATACTGTTTTGGCTTCGGCCATATCATTATAAAATGGATATGCGCGCTGCGCGGCAATATAAGACAAGGCAACAACACTTCCCCACTCACTGATGGCATCCTGTTTATGGGCCACGCTCAGCATTTTGTGGAGCGACATGGCGGATATATCAATACTCTTCATATAAAAATCATAGTTCAGATCGGTATAAGGAATGTTTTTACGCACGTTGGGCGACATGCCGATTGAATGCAGTACAAAATCAATTGTGCCACCCATTATTTCCTGTGACTTTGTGAACAGATTCGTCAGGTCCTCAATCGAAGTTGCATCTGCAGGAATGATCTCCGCATTAACTGCTTCAGATAACTTTTTGATCTCTCCCATACGCATCGCTATCGGTGCGTTGGTTAAAACGATCTGAGCGCCCTGTTGATGGGCTTTTTCAGCCACTTTCCAGGCTATTGAGTTAGAATCCAATGCTCCTGATATAATTCCCTTTTTCCCTTTCAGTAAGTTAGTTGACATAAGAGTTACATTTAAGATGAATGACTGATTAATATAAAATTTATTGTTTGCTTTCTTCTGTGATTATATTTTCAATTTGAAATTTAAGTTCGGGTAATTCATTGCAAATAATATCCCAAATTATTGCATAATCAACCCCGGAATAATGATGGATTAATTTATCCCTTGTTCGAGCCATATCTTTCCAGTTAATTTCGGGATATTTTAATACGACCTCATCAGGCAACTTTTTTGTTGCTTCACCAATAATCTCAAGGCTTCTTACAAGGGCTCTTGACAAAATAGAATCATTAATTATCTGCGTTTCGCTTTTATTGGCGGTATTTTCCAAAACAAAGTCCGTTTCCGATAAAATATGCCTCAAAAGTTCAAGCTGCGAGTGTGACATATTCAACTGATTTCAATATGTGCGGACCAATATATGGGCTTAGAGACTGAGGGGTTACAAGTTCAATTGTCCGACCTGTCAGGCTTTCTAAAAAATCAATTAACCCCATAAAATTTCTGAATGTCTTTTTTGGGGGGTCGAACTCAATCAAAAAATCAATATCACTGGCTGGTGTTGGCTCATTCCTAACAAATGAGCCAAAAATACCAAGCTTTGTAACGCCAAACTTTTTTATTTCAGTTTGATGTTTTTTGATAAGGATTATCAGTTGTTCTTTATTGTTAACCGGCTTATTCATGTAAAGTTTATTATTACAAATATACAATATATAAAATTTATGTCTTCAGCAGCTCCTTCGCATTCTTTATAGCGGCATCGCTTGGGTTTTGTGTACTAAGCATTTTGGCTATTTCAATTACCCGTTCGGCCTTATCCAGCTTTTTAATACGTGTGTATGTTTTCTTGTTCTTTTCTTCTTTATACACAAACAGGTGCGCATTCCCTTTGCTTGCTATTTGCGGCAAATGAGTGATGGTTATTACCTGCATGGCTTCGGCCATCCTACCCATTATCATTCCCACTTTATTGGCCACATCACCGCTCACTCCTGTGTCTATCTCGTCAAAGATAACTGCGGGTAATGATGTAAGCTGCGCTATCAATGATTTCAAACTGAGCATTAAACGTGATAATTCCCCTCCGGAAGCTACTTTATGTAATTCTTTCAATGATGAACCCTTATTAGCTGAAAATAAGTAATTTATCTTATCAATTCCAAAGGCATTAAACTCATTATTAGCAATACTTGTCTGGTCGATCTTCAGCTCCGCGTTTGGTATCCCTAACTCTGTCAACATTTTCTTGATATCTTTTTCAATTTTAGGAATAGCGCCCTGCCTCTTTTTAGAAAGCTCTGTAGCCTGCCGCAGCAATGACCCTTCAATTACAATCAGTTCTTTCTTTAATTTTCCTATCTCTGTCTCTAAAGAATTGATGTCAGCTAATTTCCTTCCAAGGTTCTCTTTAATATCAAGCAGCTCTTCAACGCGGTTAACCTGGTGTTTACTTTGCAAACGGTAAATAGAATCCAATCGTAAATTCAATTGTTCAATGCGCCTGGGGTCGTAAACCACTTCCTGCTCAATTGTTTCGAGCTCACTCGCAATATCTTTCAATTCGATCAGTACGCTGTTCAGGCGTTCATTCAATTCATTTATGGATGAATTGTACCTGGACATATTGGCGATCAGCGCTTTCACTTCATTCAGGGAGATAATTATATTATGTTCCCTGCCATGCAAGGCAAAGTGAGCCTTAGACAGACTCTGTTTTATCTCTTCGGCATTGTTAAGCGTTCCCAACTCCTGCTCCATCGTTATTTGCTCTCCTTCTACAAGGTTTGCTTCCTCCAACTCATTGAACTGGAACTGAAAATAGTCATGGTCCTTTTTTGACCGGGCTTCCCGCTCTATCAGTTCATTTAAAAGCCGCTGATGTTCCTTATACTGTTTGTATGAATCCTGATAAGTGTTCAACAGCTTTTCATTGGAGGCATATACATCCACCAGTTCGAGTTGAAATGCGGAATCATTCAATGTCAATGTTTCATGTTGGGAATGAATATCGATGAGCTGCTCTCCCAATTCTTTCAGCAGGTTAAGTGTAACGGGTGTATCATTAATGAACGCGCGCGATTTTCCTTCGGGATTGATCTCTCTTCTGACAATCGTTTCATCCGCAAAATCGATCTCGTTCTGTTTGAAGAAATCATTCAGCTTATAGCCCTTTATGCTGAATGTGCCTTCGACAATACATTTACGTGCTTTATCCTGCAACACTGACGTATCTGCACGTTGGCCGATAATAAGTGACAAGGCGCCCAAAAGGATGGATTTGCCTGCACCCGTTTCACCTGTTATTATAGTTAAGCCATCGGTGAATGAAATATCCAGTTCATCGATCAGGGCGTAATTTTGTATGAATAATTTCTTAAACATTTCTTAAGAATAACTATTCTGAGTAAAGACCCAAAGGTTGCAGGCGCAATTTACGAATGAATGACTTAAGAAAAGTATTGAATTTTCAACAATATACTACCTCAATTGAACAAGACATCAAAAGCCATGTTCACTTACAAGGTAGATAAGGGCCGCGAGACTTGCCGCACCCATTTCCAGTTCACGTTTGTTTACCCCGTCGAATTTATCAGTAGAAGCGTGGTGATAATCGAAATACCGTTGCGGGTCGGGGTAAAGTTCCATTACAGGCACTCCCGCTTTTTCCAGCGGAGATATGTCAACTCCTCCCCCTTCCTGGTCGAAATCATACACTCCATAAGGTGCAAGCAGGGGCTTCCATTTTTTTAACTGTTCACGTTTTTCAGCAGGACCGGTGAATGTAAATCCTCGTGGAGCAAAACCTCCCCTATCGCTCTCAATAGCCAAGATGTGCTTCTCATTGTTTTTCTTTGCCAGCTCCGCGTATTTTTTGCCACTGCACCACCCCCGCCCCATCATCGTGCGCACCATCGCCTGTATCCCAAGAATCCAGGTGGCCGCCAACCACAATAATTTCTTCCGGATGTTCGAAGCCTCTAAGTTCTCCTACCACATTAAAGGATTTTTCATCCGGCAATTTCTCACAATTCATTTTCAGGAAAAATTTAACCTGCGGATCATCCCTTAAAAGATCACTTAAATACTCTGCACCCCATGTACTGATAGCACATGCCGGAATTTTTTGCGGGATACTGTCAAAATAAGTCATTGAACCGGTGTGAGGAAAATCATTTATATCGGTAGTCATAGAACGGCATATTGTGGCCACAGCTCCGAACTTCCCTGCTATACTCGGGCCTTTCCAGCGCTGATCAACCGCTTTGCCATAAGCATTGAAGGGATCTTCCTCCGTTTTATCAAAGGGCCTGTTAAAGAAAACTATTTTCCCTTTTATATACTCTGTCCCGATCTTATACAGATCTTCTATACTTTTCACTTCAATGACCGGAGCTGTAATACCTTCTGCAGGTGTACCCACTGAACCTCCAAGCGCGCAAATATTCATCACATCACCTAATTATTTTCCCAACCTCCTTCTCTCCCCTTACCCAATGCGGTACCATACATTCCTGCATAAATACGGTATCGCTGCCAGCGCTTTTCATAGCCTTAGCAGCCCACTCAACAGCCTTCTGCGCCTGAATAGAGCCGCTCAGGCGTCCGCCGATACTATTACTCAGGTAATCAAGGTTTGAGTAGCATTGTCCTTTGGTAAGGATTTCAGAAAATATTTTTCTGATTATGAGCGAATCTTCCTTTTGTGCGAAGAATGAAGGTGTAAAACCAATGATGAGAATAAGGGATCTGAGTAAATTCATTTTAATTATTTTAGGGTCATAAATGTATCATATATTCATAATAAAAGCACCTTTGGTGGCGACATTATAATATTTCTTATGAAGCATGCGGCACTCTTGTATCCACTTACCGACATGTGAAGCCGAGTTGCTTGAATCAAACACCAGGAGATCAAAGGCTACTGTTTTCGCCAGTTCAACGAGATTAAGCTCACAGTTTGATGACAGTATGACACAATCTGCTTTTAAACCTTCCAGCCCTCCAACCTGATCTTTATCGGTTATATGTACGACTACTTTACCGCCTAACCTGATCTTTTGCAAGCTATCTGTTCGGAAAAAACTTGTCCCGGCTATACCCAGGCTCCAGCGGTTGGGAAGAATATAAAAATGCACCTTTCCCGTTTCTGTTGTAAGTGATCTGTCGGCGATAAAATAATTTTTATTTCCATCAACAAGGTCTATGGCGGAAAGGTGAGGGATGTTATAAACGATGATCTTTTGTTGATGTCCTTCCCCTACCCGTTCATATAAGTTAATTGACAATAAGATCACACCTGTTATAAGAAAAACGACTAAAGGAATATACTTTCTTTTAAGCAGATAAACTATTCCTGAAATTATCAGCAGATAGATTAATCCTGTCTCCATAAATGATATTGAAATACCCTGCCACAAGGCATAAGGCAGCTGTTCCATAAACTTCACCGAACTATTCAAAAACGCCAATAAGTAATTAAGTAACTTACTTAAGGCGGTCCCCAGCCACGGAATATTGCTAAGGACAAAAACCAATATCCCATTATAGATAACCAGGGTGGATAACGGTATCACAATAAGATTTGAAAATAAAAAATAATTAGGGAACTGGTGAAAGTAAAAAAAGCAAAGAGGTAACGTAGCCAACTGCGCTGCGATGGAGACCGAAATTATTTTCCATACCTGGTCAGGCAGCCATTTGGTTGTGTGCCACCAATTATAAATTAAAGGTTGCAGAAAAATAATACCCGCCACAGCCAGGTATGAAAGCTGGAAGCCCACATCAAAAATCAAAAAAGGATCAAAAAGCAGCAACACAAAACAGGAAACCGCAAGTGTATTATAAATATTTGTGTCGCGGTTAATGGAGCGGCCTAACACTACAAAACTAAACATGGTTGCAGCTCTCAATACCGCAGGTGAGAAACCGGTAAGCGCGGCATAGGCCCATAACAACATAATGATCGATATGCCCTTTATGATCTTCCCCTGCTTAAAGCGTTCAATAAACCTCAATAAGAAATTAAACACAACATACACCAATCCAACATGTAAACCTGAAACAGACAATACATGCAATGTACCTGTGCCTGCATAAGCACTGATAATACCGGGATCCAGTTTGTCGGAATAACCAAGTATCAGTGCGGCACCTACAGCATACTCCTGCCCCTTTAACCCCAATTCATTTAATTTCAGGAGTAAACTGTTTCGTGTATCATATACAATACTCATTACTCTGTTTCCCGCATTTTCATTCAACAGCTTCCATTGCTCCTGCTTAATATACTGTTGATGAAAAATATTTTGAAATGACAAATAGCGTTTGTAATTAAACTCTTCGGGATTTTGTGGTGGCGCAATTTCTCTAAGATCGGATCTGAAAACTATCTCATCCCCATATTTTAATGCTGAAGCCCGGGTGTCTTTTTGAATATACACCAATGCTTTACCGTTTACCTGTTCAATTCCATCGCTTGTTACAATTCGGTTTATAATGAACAAACACTTAAGTGTTTTCTCCTTTTCTACAGACGGTTCGGTCAATTGAGCAATAACATAGCCGCCGGAATGAACGTGTTTACTGAAATGGTTCACTGAACGAATTTCAGACTTATTGAGTGTCAATTGTGCACTAAAAAAAAACAGGGCTGAATTAATTGCCAAGCCGCTCATCCAGGTATACTTATAAGCTGTTGTGTGTGGCTTTATGCATATCAGAGCTATCAATGCCATTATACTGATGCAGGAACAAATAAGCAGGATAATCACGTTGTTTAAGAAGTAAACTGCAGAAACAATACCCAGGATCAATGGCAACAATAAGCGAACGAGTGGTGCTTCGTTAAAAAAACGCATATGCAAAACTAAAAAAATGATCATTCAACAATGCTTCCCGGAAAATTATTTCAACGACACTTGCCTATTGGCAGACCTTGGCCCGGCAAACATTCAAGCAGCTAACTTCTAATTTTAAGTATATTTATATTGCTATTGAAGATGATAATCATAATCTACAATCCGTATTTATAATACACTTTTAAGAGCCTTACTTTTGAGCAATTTTTATTTGGCAGCATGTGATTTTTACCTTAAATTCATAACTGATTAAGTATTGTATACTATTTAACATAAAACCCTTGTATGTGATAACAATTGATACCTCTTTATTTCCGCGAAAAACAATTGTACGCTTCTTTTCTTTTGCACTACTATCCATGCTGGTGTGTGTAAGCATTTATACAAGTGCGCAATCAGTAACCGGCAGTATTGCCTTAAAAGACCAGACAGAGGTATTTACCACTCTTCCGGAAATGGAGAATATATCTCCCCAAAAAGACTCTTCACTCAGTTTTATGCCCGACATGAGCCTGTTAGATCAGCCTTTGAAAAGGGACGTATCAGAAACGCAGCGAAAGCAAATAGCCCAAAACATTGCTGCTTTACCCATTAGTTTCAGAAAAAATATGGGACAATGGGATAGCAATATAATATACCGTGGTTCATCTCCAGGCTGGAACGCGAACATTAATTTCATGAAAAATGGGTTGAGTTTTGGTTTCTTATATGAGAAGGAAATACCGGATATCAGGACAGCCCGGCCGGGTGAGGAAGATATGGAATGCCTGGTGTGGAACTTAATTTTCAAAGGTGCAAATATTAATACACGAATAACTGCCGAAGGAAAAGAAAACAGTCACATCAGTTACATCTATAATATAGACGTTGACAAACAACAACTTAATGTTCCTGACTACAGAATGATAAGTTATAATAATATTTATGACAATATTGATCTCCGTTATTATAATGCCGGCAAGGAATTGAAGTATGATTATATAATCCATCCGGACGGTGATATGAGCAGCATTCAAATGAGTTGTGATGGAATTGAAAAACTCACCATTAACAATAAAGGTCAATTGGAGATCAAAACAATTTTGGGAACCCTATTGGAGGAGATTCCCGAGTCATATCAGATTATCAACGGGGTGAAAAAACAGGTGAAAATTCATTATAAACTGATCGATAAAACAACTTTTGGTTTCTACACAAATGAGCGCTACTCAACTTCAGAACCTTTGGTGATCGACCCGGTTACATTGACATGGTGTACAATGCTTGCCCCGGCAGGAGATGGGTCGAGCTATATGCAGGATATTGCAATTGATGCGGCGAGCAATGTATATGGTGTTACTGATGGCACACCTTTGTATCCTACAACTCCGGGAGCCTATTCAACAGGAGTATTTCTAAGAGGATATGATACCTATGTTTTTAAGTTTAACAGCACGGCAACAACTCTGATATGGGGAACTTTTGTCTCTACCGGCCGGGGAAATAATACTTCCGATGAAAGATCCATCGCCCTGGATACACAAAATAATGTTTATATAGTGGGTAGGACTTGTCCGGCCTGTGGCGGCGGCGGTGGAAATCTCATCACAACTCCCGGAGCTTATGATGTTACATACAATGGACCGGCTGCTGGAACCGGCAATGCATACTTCTTAAAACTTAACAATGCAGGTTCAACATTATTGTATTCATCTTACCTGGGGTCAGCCTCTGCTCTGGAAAAAGGAGAAGATATTGCGGTGTCTTCAACAGGTCTTATTTATGTTACAGGCGGCACGCAGGGCCCTTCATTTCCGGTTACAGCCGGCGCATTTGATGTTACCCACAATGGCGGTAATGATATATTTTTAAGTGTAATTAATCCTGCGGGTGCCGGTGCCGCCGATCTTGTATATTCAACTTTTATTGGAGGCACCGGAACAGAATCCGGAATAAGCCTGGCTATAGATCCTTTAGGAAGGGCATGCATAAGCGGTTCAACAAGTTCAGGAAACTTCCCCACCACAGCTGGAGCCTATAGTACAGTGTTTGGAGGCTCTGCGGATGCTTTTGCATGCAAGATCAATCCGGGCGGCGCGGGATTAGCAGATATGATCTACTCTACATTCATTGGTGGCTCTGCCGGAGATGGAGGTACTGGTATTGTTGTTAATGCCGCCGGTGAAGCGTTTCTTACCGGAAATACCGCTTCAGCTAATTTTCCTGTTACTGCTGGTGCTTATGATGTAGCCTATGGTGGTACCATTGCCATTTTTGCTCTCAAACTAAATATATCAGGTACAACACTGCTCTATTCAACATATATAGAAGGCGTCAGTGGTCCGAATATTGCTCTTAGTTCTTCGTCCTGTGATAACAATGAAGTGTTTATTTCAGCAGGTTCGGGAACAACACCTCCCATTACTTCGTGCGCATATAGATCAACTGCCCCGGGCCCTGCTGATGTAATAGTACTAAAATTAAAGATGGCCGGCGGCGGTGTTTCAGATTTGCTATATTCAACTTATTTTGGTGGTAACGCGCAGGATTATGCCAACCTTCCTATTTGCGCAAATGCGCAGGATGAAGTATTTGTCGCTTATACAACACATTCTACAAATACGCCTACAACGGCCGGAGTATTCGGTCCCAATCCGGGTGGGGTGGCAAATGACATTGCAGTTGTTTTTAAATTGAAACCGAGTCTCGCAACCTTAAATTATACATTCGCAATCGGAACATGTAATAATACCGTAAATTTTACAGGAACAGCAAGCGGTACATGTATATGGCAGCAAACATGGACGCCTAATTACTGGAAGTGGGATTTTGGTGATGGACAAACATCCAATCTGCAAAATCCTGCACACGTATACGGATCTCCCGGTACTTATAATGTAAAACTAATCGTTGGATGTCCCAAAGATTCTATTACAAAAAGTGTGGTCATTAATCCTACAGTTACTGTAACCACAACCATTTCAAATAGCAGCTGTGCTTCCAGCAATGGAACGGGAACAGCTACTCCTGTTGGCGGCTCATCACCTTATACCTATAGCTGGAGTAACGGACAAACAACCGAAACTGCCACCGGACTTGGTGCAGGAACATATACAGTAACTGTGAGGGACGCGAACGGATGTGTTGGGCAAAAAACCATAACTATAAATGCAAGCGGAACTTTATCTGCCACTATAACTCCGACAAATAAAACTTGTACTGTGTCCGGAAGCGCAACTTCAACTCCTTCCGCAGGAACACCTTCTTATACCTATTCCTGGAGTAACGGACAAGTAACACAAACCGCGACAAACCTAAGTGCCGGAATATATACAGTAAAAGTAACCGATGCAGCCGGTTGTTCGCTTACACAATCCGTTACTATTACACAGCCCGCTGCCATTGTTCCCGTTATAAGTTCGGGTAAGCAGGCTACCTGTGGTCTGAATAACGGAAATTCAACTGTCACTGCATCCGGCGGAACATTGCCATATACCTATAACTGGAACAACGGACAAACTACACAGACTGCTACAGGACTTGCTGCAGGCAATTATACAGTGACTGTAAGAGATGCCAACGGCTGTAGTTCAACACAAAAAGCGGTGATAACCACCATACCTCCTTCGGCCTTTACTTTAACCACTACGAATGGTACCTGCGGTAATGGCGGAAACGCAACCGCTACTGCCACCGGAGGAACAATTCCGTATACTTATATCTGGAGTGGAACTGCACAAACATCCAATGCCGCCACAGCCTTGTCGGCAGGAAACTATACTGTGACAGTAAGTGATGCCAATGGTTGCATTTCAACTAAAACGTTTACAATAACCGACACTCCAAGCCTGGCATCAGCTACATTTACAATATCCCCCGGCACAACGGTTTGTACAGGAACTCCTGTAACATTTACGAATACAGGTACAACAGGGACATATAATTGGGTCATTTCAACAATATCTCCTGCAAATGTAAGCGGCACGACAGTTAATTTTTCATATACTTTTTTAACCGCAGGAAATTATAGTGTTTCTCATACAGTGACAACCAGCGGCTGTTCCAAGAATGTAGTGACTCCGGTTACAGTTATTGTGTGCTCTGGAAGCCCCACTGCAGCGGCAACGGGCAGTTCTGTTTGTCCGGGCAGCTGCGCAACGGCAACATCAAGCGCAACAGGAGGGACTGCACCGTACACATACTCCTGGAATAATGGCGCAACAACGCAAAATATCAGCCCCTGTCCGGCATCAACCACTACTTATACTGTAACAATAAGAGATTCGGGCGGAAACACATCAACTTCAACAGCTGTAGTAACAGTCAATCCGGCAGTTACTGTAAGCGTCACGCCAACTAATATTGTTTGTAATGGAGGTAGCGGTTCAGCCTCGGCAACAGGCAATAGTGGTACAACTCCATATACCTATACCTGGGGTGGCGGAGTTTCAGGTTCAACAATTTCGGGTTTGTCATCGGGAACGTATACAGTAACAATAACAGACAACAAAGGATGCACAGCAACAAATACTACGACAATAGTAGCGCCGCAGCCTTTGACCGGACAATTTACAAAGGGCACAGCGAACTGTTCCGGTTGCGGCTGCAAAGAATGGGTAATGGTAAATGCAACAGGCGGTACAAGTCCGTATAGTTACACCTGGCCTGACGGCTATGTAAACAGGTATAAGAATCGTGTTTGCCCGGATACCTACACAATAAACGTTACGGATAAAAATGGCTGCAGTATAAATGTAAACCTTACGGCACCTTGATCAATTAACCCTACTAATCCTCTCTGAAAAAACTTAGCACGGCAAGATCTACAAGGTGTACTTTGGTATAATAAAAACTAATGATCTCTTTATAAGAAATTCCATATTGAGCCATGCGCATAGCGCCTTCCTGGCACAAACCTACACCATGTCCATACCCGCGTCCGCTGAATAATACGGTGTCATTTTGAAGAGCCAGTGAAAAATAGGTTGATTTAAACTGTTGATCAGTACGAATATTCTTTAACGGAATATTCAGGTCTTTACTGACAAAATAAACTTCTCTCCCATTTGTTTGCTGCACAGAAAGAGCTCTACCACAACTCAAAGAATCACCGACCGGATATCTGAACTTTGAAGAGAGGTAATTCAACCATTCAGACTTGGTTATTCTTTTTTGCCAGCGGGCGTTCGGCATCCGCAAACAAAAGGTGTCATTAACAGACCGTAAATAAGAGGCCGATAACAACCATATGTCTTCCGAGTTAACTGTTTGTCCGCCACAGTTCGAATGAAAAGTAGCCGATATTAAATTCAGATTATCATCAACAATAACAAGCCCTCTGGTTTCATTTACAGCAGTTAAAACCGTTGGGTTGTCCGTTTTCCCTTTATAGGCCTGGCAATGTACCTGGTCACATAAATTAAAGCTATCCAATTCGTGTTTTCTTAAACCATTAAGCGCGTATGTTCTGCAAAGTATTGCCTGCAGCTTATAATATTCCGGGGAGCTGCGCGAACCGGCCTCCGACTCCACGACTCCGGCAATATAATCTTCCACATCCACACTATTAATGAGTTTCAATCCTGTACTAGCGACAGTTACTTCCAGGTCGTCATCATACGTCTTTACCTTAGCTTCCGGTTTAACTGATTTCAGTTTAAAACTCCCATCCTTCACCAAAGCTTTGAAAACTATTTTTTTGCATTTGCCGATACCTCTCTCGAATGTTTTTACCTCTATAGAATCACCATCAAGCATAAGCTGGTATACATCCGCTGTATTTCCGGGGTTAAATAAAACGGTGTCGAGCCAGATCCGGTAATCTCCTGCAAGAGGCGTGAAAATAACTGTTGCAGAAGGTGAATTAGCAGTAAGTCCGATTTTAAATTTCTGTGCGCTGACTGAATAGCTGAAAAGCAGGGCCTGTGTTAATATACAGATAAGATATTTCGGTATACTGTATCTCATGGATTCAATGATCGGAGAATGCTTTCAGCCGCTTTTTTTGACCCGCCGGCACCACCCAGTTTTTGTTTTAGTTCGCTATAATCCGCAATCAGTTGGCTTCTTGACGTACCATTCAAGATCCGGCTTAACTCTATCTGTATATTATTTGTTGTCAACTCTTCCTGTATAAGCTCCTTAACTACGGGTTTGTCCATAATTAAATTTACAAGGGAAATATATTTTACCTTGACCAATTGTTTTGCTATCCCGAATGACAGTTTACCTCCTTTATAACAAACCACTTCGGGCACACCAAACAAAGCTGTTTCAAGCGTGGCCGTACCCGAGGTTACCAATGCCGCATGTGATTGGCGAAGCAAATCATAAGTCCGGTTATAGACAATTTTTACATCTTCATCAGTCAGTATTTTTCTATAAAATTCCGGTGCCTGGGAAGGGGCTCCCGCGACAACGAACTGGTAATTCTTAAAATTTTCCTTTACGCTCAACATTAAAGGAAGCATTTGTGATATCTCCTGTTTTCGGCTTCCCGGCAATAAAGCGATTATCGGTTTTTGTGATTCAACAACAGGCATGTTATCTTGTGAAGCCGTGATCGCATCAAGCAAAGGATGTCCGACAAATTCAACATCAAAATCAAAACGTTTGTAGAATTCCTTTTCAAAAGGAAGGATAACAAGCATTTTATCAACTATACGCTTTATTTTGTATACACGGGATTGTTTCCAGGCCCATATCTGCGGGGAGATATAGTACACCACTTTTATTCCTTTCTTTTTAGCGAACTCCGCTATCCGAAGGTTAAAGCCCGGATAATCCACTAAGATCAATACATCCGGCTTATGCTGTAGTACATCCTTTTTACACAACTCAATATTTTTCAGAATTGTACGAAGATTCAAAACAACTTCGGCAAATCCCATAAAAGCCAGCTCACGGTAATGTTTTACCAATACCGCTCCTTGCTCCTCCATCAGGTCGCCTCCCCAGCAACGGAATGTCGCCCTTTTATCCAGCTCCTTTAATTCCTTCATCAGGTTTGATGAATGAAGGTCGCCTGAAGCTTCTCCAGCGATGATGTAATAGTTCATAGAAAATATTTAAGATACATCACAAGTCCACCATACATAAAGGTAGATAACAACACCCCGCGTGCCGAAAGATATTTTTCACTCCAGATAAAAATAAAAAACACAAGTAAATTAGACACCACACATAAGCTCAATAGTTTTGATTCGATATGAGCGGCAAAAAGATGATCAATAAATTTATCTACGGAAATATGACTGAAATTATAATAGTAATAGCCGATCATTGTCAGCATAGGTGCGATCAGTCCAAGTATCGTGCCTAACCACATGTTATCGAAATCAAAGCCCTTCTTTTCACTCTGCAGGCCCTGCGACGGCATTACTTCTTTATTTCTAAATTCCATTGATTCAATATTGTTATGGATCTGTGAGCTGTCATATCGAATTGCACTGGAACAACAGAAACAAACCCATTGTCAAGGGCATAAGCATCTGTTTCAGTGTTCCCCTTTTCAAAATTCTGAAAACTTCCGGTCAGCCAATAATAGCTGTTTCCGCTCGGGTCTTTACGCTCATCGAGTTCCTCTATCCAATTAGCCTTTGCCTGCCTGCAAACCCTGATCCCTTTTAACTCATCAATGTGTAATGGAGGAATATTAACATTCAGACAAGTACCTTCAGGTAAACCATTCTTCATTACATTCTGCGCAATACCCCTCACAACTATTTTTGCCGCTGAAAAATTAGCGTCAATTGAATGATCACATAAAGAGAAACCAATTGAAGGTATATTTTCAATAGCACCTTCTACCGCCGCCGACATAGTACCGGAATAGATCACACTAATGGAACTATTTGACCCGTGATTTATACCTGACACACATAAGTCCGGTTTGCGATGCAATATTTTGTTAACGGCAATTTTTACGCAATCAACAGGGGTGCCAGAGCAACTGTATTCATGTAAAACGCCATAAATGTCCGATTTATTGATTCGCAATGTTGAGTTTATGGTAATGGCATGCCCCATTCCCGATTGAGCCTTGTCTGGCGCAACGATTGCCACATCGCCAAGCTCTTTCATCACTTCCACCAAAGCACGAACCCCGGGTGCCATTATCCCGTCATCATTCGTTACTAATATTAAAGGCCTTTTCTCCATTTTCATTTTCGTATACGCTTCTTTTACAATATCAACAAATCTACTCAAAATAAAAAAGCGCCTTGCTTATATGCAAGACGCTTTTTGATAACAAACTTATCAACGATCAGGCAATTTTGATCTCCTTAGCAGCTTTAACACTTGCTTCAGCTTTTTTTGCAAGAGTCAATTTCAATATTCCATTCTCATACTTCCCATTAATGTTTTCTTCATCAACATTCTCGGGTAACGTAAATGAACGCTTGAATGAGCTATAGCTGAATTCTTTCCTTGTATAGTTGCTGTTCTCATTCTTGCTTTCCGTTTTGGACTCACCTGATACAGTAAGCACGCTGTCTTCAACCTTTAGCTTAAAATCCTCCTTACTGAAGCCAGGAGCAGATAAGTCTATAGTAAAGTCATTGGCGTTTTCCGCAATATTTACCGCGGGAACATAAGCCGCCGAATCATTTTTGATGAAGTCATTAAAAAATTCATCGAATACTCCGGGAAAGGTTTGGAATAACTTATTCCTGTTTCCGCTTCTGTTTGGTTTGTTAATTGTTAAAAGTGTCATTTTATGGTCCTCCCGTAATTTTTAATTGGTTTATATTATTTTATAAAGAAACTTTCAAATTGTATACCAAATGAAATTTATTTCTTAGCGTATAAATTATACTGCCATTGTGACTTTCAACAACAACTACAATCTGACAGCATTACATCTTTAACAAATTTTAACCATCAATTTGGCATTGTTCATCGTTATATTTACATCATATGTAAAGGGTATGAAATTTGAATAGTATATTTACATAACTAAAAATTTATAACTATGATGTTTGGAAATTTTGATCCAGTATTACTTTTAATAGTCTTCGGATTTATGGGTATTGGATGGTTAGTAAGTAACCGTTTGAAAAGTGTATTTAGAGAATATTCGCAGATACCTTTGTTTAATCGCATGAGCGGCAAACAAGTGGCCGAAAAAATGTTGCATGATAGTGGAATTTTTGATGTGAAGGTGATTTCAGTAGAAGGTCAGTTAACCGATCATTACAATCCCGCTGATAAAACAGTGAATCTCAGCCGTGATGTATATGACGGACAAAGTATTTCTGCAGCGGCTATCGCGGCGCATGAATGTGGTCATGCTATACAACATGCGACAGCGTATACATGGCTTAACTTACGTTCTAAATTAGTTCCTGTTGTTAATATCACTTCGGGCCTAATGCAATTTGTTTATATCGCGATGGCTTTTCTTGCTTTTGGAGCGCAGATGTATACGCAAGCATTGCTTGTTATTATTATTTTGCAAGCGATTATCACGTTGTTCCCATTAGTAACATTGCCCGTTGAAATAGATGCCAGCAGACGCGCTTTGGTATGGCTCAACTCGGCTAATATTACGCCCGGCGAAGATCACGACAAAGCGGTTACAGCACTGAAATGGGCCGCGATGACCTACTTTGTTGCCGCATTGGCTTCAATAACAACTTTAGTATATTATATTCTTCGCTATACAAGCAGAAGAGATTAGAAGAAGTTGAATGAAACAATTCCAGATACCGGAGTTTTACAGAAGTCCGATCATATCGAAGATAAAGAATGTAAGGCGCATAACCGACCCGCGTAAAAAGGATTTCACTCCTACTCTATTGGATTTCGGCCCTGTACGTTTTTTAATTGCCCGGCATTTTGGCTTTTGCTATGGTGTTGAGAATGCCATTGAAATATCTTTTAAGGCTGTAGAGGAAAATCCCGGAAAGCGAATTTTTCTTTTAAGTCAGATGATACATAATCCGGAAGTTAATAAAGATCTTACTGATCGGGGCGTTCGTTTTATTATGGATATTTCTGGAAAACAACTTATTGGCTGGAGCGAGGTTAATTCAAATGATATTGTTATTATTCCGGCTTTTGGAACTACTTTACAAATACAGGAAAAAATTAAAGCGATTGGTATAGAAGTTCATAAATACGATACCACCTGCCCCTTTGTTGAAAAGGTATGGAACAGGGCTGAAAAGCTTGGAGAAGGTAATTATTCCATAGTTATTCATGGCAAACATAATCATGAGGAAACCAGGGCCACTTTTTCGAGAAGTGAGATCAATGCCCCTGCCATTGTAGTGAAAGATATTCATGAAGCGAAAAAATTAGGCGCATTTATATTGGGTGAAATCGGACCCGAAGAATTTCAATTATTATTTAAAGATCGCTGTTCACAGGGCTTTGACCCGGCAAAATACCTGCAGCGCGTTGGCGTAATCAATCAAACTACCATGCTTGCCAGTGAAACACAAGAAATTGCCGAATATATAAAGCAGGTGATGGTAAAAAAATATGGTGAACCCAATATTAAAGACCATTTTGCCGATACCCGCGACACATTGTGTTACGCTACAAATGAAAACCAGGATTCCACTTATGGTTTATTGCGTGAAAAAGCAGACCTGGCAATTGTTGTGGGAGGATACAATAGTTCCAACACATCACACCTGGTTGAATTATGTGAAGCAAAATTACCCACTTATTTTATTTCATCGGCAAGTGAAATTGAATCAAAAAATACGATACGACATTTTAACTACCATAAACAAGAACACTTGTCGACTGAAAAATTTTTGCCGGCAAAAGAACCCATCGAGATTATTTTAACCAGCGGCGCATCCTGTCCCGATGCAATTGTTGATGGTGTGTTACAGAAAATATTATCGTATTTCCCGACTGCGAAAAGTGTTAATGAGGTGTTAAATAGTGTTGTAAATGGTAATTAACCATTATTTGGTATGTTTTTTGATAACTTTTAAATGATCTTATTATTACTTATCTTTGACTGAATGAAACGCTCAATAACTATATGTTTAATGTTTCTATACCTGATGTTATCAACGGGTATTGCATTAAATATCCATTACTGCGCGGGAAAAATATCTTCAATAACCATTAATTACAAAAGCGACCCGAATTGTGGCTGTGGTGGCGAAAACAAAAGCGGTTGCTGCAAGGATAAGCAAGCTTATGTTAAGGTAAAAGATTCTCATCAATATTCGGCTGACGTAAAAGTTAAACCCATCGTTTCTGCAAACTTTCTGCTAAGCAATGTTTTGGACAATTCAGAACATGCTGACGTTGCTGAAGTTATTACTCAAGCCACGCATTCACCTCCAAAATATCTCAAAAAAGAACTTCACTTATTCATTCGTGTTCTACTGGTTTGATGTACCACTTGTTTTTCCATCATCCTTCAAATTAATTTTAACCTGTAAATTCAAAGAAATGAAAAATTTAAAAGTTGCTATATATATAGCATTGAGTCTATCGCTTGCTTATCTTTCATCCTGCGCGCCGTCGAGTGCCAAAACCACTGAATTTAAGGTTTGGGGAAACTGCGGCATGTGCAAGGAGACCATAGAAGGTTCGTTAAAAACGGATGGTGTAATTGAAGCCAATTGGAACAAAGACACCAAAATGATCCGGGTGAAATACGATACACTTGCGGTAACCCTTGCTGATATCCATAAGCAGATAGCCAATGCAGGTTATGATACAGAGAAAATGAAGGGTGATGATAGCGCTTATGCTAACCTGCATGAGTGTTGCCAGTATAAAAGAAAAGAATAATTAACCTTACCTGCTCCACCAAAACAAATATAAAGGCAGGTTTTAAAACTAAAAAAAATGAAAAAGAAAATGATAATATTCGGTACTGCTGTCTTAATGATGGCTACCGCCACTATTTACGCATTGAATGCAAGATCAACTGACAGCTGCTGCTGCAGTACATGTGATTGCCAAACCTGTGAATGTTCCGACTGCAATGATTGCAGCAATTGCGGATCTGCAGGTTGCGGAGAATGCAGTAAATAAATTAAACTGTTAATTTAAATCAAGGGAGGCTCTGAATATTCGGGGCCTCCCTTTTTATTGCTATATGCATATGGTTTTTGACTATTTTTACTCAATAATAAAAATCATACTTTAATGAAGCGCCTTTCCATTACAGCTTGTATCCTGCTTGGTTATATGTTTATCAATAGCTGCAAACAGCAGAAATACGAGATGAACAATATGATGCCTATGCCGGTGGATGTCAGCGAATTCATTAATAGTGGCGACTATGAACCGGATAGCTGTAAACGCAGACTCAACCACCTGAAACGGACTTCACCCCTGGTATTGGATGAATCGTATGAAACGATGCTTAAGATAAAATTGAAAAAATGGAAGGATAATTATAATGTTTGGCTGAAGAAAAATGGGTATGATACACTTTATTTTAACATTGAATCGCTACTGTTATATAAATTGACCAGGTACCAATACAGCTATATTATTACAGACCGCCCTGTTGATGTTTATCGTACCGACACTCCGCTGAGCATTAATGGAATTGAGAATATTCGTTTTTATTTTCAGCTTGATGAAAAGGGCGAATTTGTATCGGACTTCAATGAGAATAATTTCCTGGATACCCCCTGTGATACTGACAATAGTGAATACCAGGATGTCTATTCAATAAGTTCAGAAGATCATAATTCCAAACGCAAACCATCGTAGGCGAGAAAAATACCCGGAGGTAATTCTTTTTCAACTTCCGAATGGAGACCCAATTGATGGCTGATGTGTGTAAAGTAAGCCTTTTCCGGTTTTAGCTCCTTTGCCAATTCAATGGCTTGTTCCAATGTATAGTGAGAAACATGATGTTCCCGGCGGAGTGCATTCAGCACCAGTACTTTCGAACCTTTTATCTTTTCTTTCACTTCCTCTGAAATAAAATTCGCGTCGGTTATATATGTAAAATCACCGATCCGGAATCCGAGCACGGGCAACTTAAAATGTTTAACCTCGATCGGAATAAAACGTGTAATGTTAATTACAAATGGTTTATTATCGATTGTGAATAAATTGATCTGGGGAATACCGGGATAATCTGTTCCGTCAAAAATATAGGCAAATTCACGCTTCATAGCCTGCTGCACCCTCTCTGTAGCGTATACATCGATCTTCTTTTTCAGCACATAATTAAACGCGCGAATATCATCGAAGCCTGCTATGTGATCCTTATGCTCATGAGTAAAAATTACCGCATCCAATGATTTTACACCTGCTCTTAACATCTGGTAACGAAAATCAGGGCCGGTATCAATAACGTACACCTTACCGCCATCTTCGACCAGGATAGAACTGCGTAAACGATTATCCTTAGGATCTTTTGACCGGCAAACAATACAAGGACAAGCGACGACCGGCACGCCTTGTGAAGTACCTGTACCTAAAAAAGTAACTTGCATAGAGTATAAAAATACTCTTCAAATTTCTTTTAAACAATGATTTATCTGTATATAATTTTACAAGTTGCTGTTTGTCAGATGGCTTTCACACCTACCGGCTCAAACTGCCACTGGCAGTTTGCCCTGCCATATTCATTTTCGGTTGGTATGTCGAAGGTATATGGCTATTTCATAGGATATTATTCCCAACAGCCCCATCATTATGGAATGTATTGCTATGACTTCTCCTTTTCGGGATCGGAAATAGTAAGAATAAAAAAGAGCAGCATTCCTGCTACAACCATTAAAAAATTAAATATCCAGATCATATCTGTTTTGTGAGCCTCCAAAAATGCATAACGGAAAGGGAACAGGAAAACAGCAGCCAGGATCGCGTAAGCAATGATCTTATTTTTCATGGGAGTTAGTTTTGGTTTCTGTTTCAAAACTAATTCAGGTGCAATAAAACAAAAATGACTTAGGTCATTCTGAACATATTATCAAATATGATTTTGGTCAGGAATACAATCAGCCGGCCACTTTAAGGGCGTACATTTCCTTCAGTTTACTTACACAGTAGTCAATTTCTTCTTTTGTGTTCAATTTGCTGAATGAAAAACGCACAGAAGGACGGGTTTGATCGCTTCCAATGTTGCGTAATACATGGGACCCCTGGTTGCTGCCCGAAGTGCAGGCGCTACCACCTGATGCCGCGATACCTTGTATGTCAAGATTAAAAAGCATCATTTCGGCATTTTTATTTGAAGGAAGTAATACATTCAGAACCGTATACAAGCTGCTGCCTTTTGCATCACCGTTAAATTCAATAGCCGGAATATTCTTTTCAAGCTGTTCGATCATATAGGTTTTTAACCCTTGTATATACTGCTGGTGCTCTTTCAGGTCGCGGTAAGCGATCTCCATTGCCTTTACCATCCCTACAATACCATACACATTCTCTGTTCCGCCGCGCATGTTGCGTTCCTGTGAGCCGCCATGTATAAATGGACTGATCTTTACCTTATTGCTGATGTATAAAAAACCAACCCCTTTGGGACCATGAAACTTATGCGCCGCACCGGTTACAAAATGTACATTAACCGCCTGCATATCCATCGCGTAATGGCCCATTGTCTGAACGGTGTCCGAATGAAAAACAGCGTTATATTTTTCGCATAATTCGCCGACATCTTTCATTGGCAATAAATTACCGATCTCGTTATTGGCATGCATCAACGAAACAAAACTACGTTCGTTTCCTTTTAATAATTCTTCCAGATGCTTCAGATCAATATGACCTTTATCAGAAAGATCCACATAGCTTAACTTAATTTTGCCTTGTTTTTCCAATGCTTCCAGCGTGTGTAATACGGCGTGATGCTCAATTCTGGAAGTGATGGCATGTTTTATTTCCAGATCGATGATAGTACAGGAGATAGCCTGATTATCGGCTTCAGTACCGCCTGATGTGAAAAATATTTCAGCAGGAGAAACATTTAAAAATTTTGAAACTGATTTACGCGCGTTCTCAATAAGTGCCCGTGTTTGTCGCCCAAAATTATGAATGGACGAGGGATTACCAAACTGATCCTTCATTACCGGTATCATGGCATCAAGCACTTCCTTGTCAAGCGGGGTTGTTGCGGCGTTATCTAAATAAACCTTCATTTCAAATTAATTTCTGATCTGTTGGGCCTTAATGATCTCCCGTATATCCAGCATTATCTTCTTTGCAAGGTTATCTGCGGTAGTTTCCGATTCACTTTCAGAGTATATACGTATAATAGGTTCCGTGTTTGACCTGCGCAGGTGCACCCATTCTTTGCTGTTGAATTCGATCTTCACGCCATCAACCGTATTGATCGGATGTTTTTTATACTTTTCCTGTATACCCTGTAATATATTATCTACGTTCAACTCCGGCAATAACTCAATTTTATTTTTTGAGATATGATAATCGGGATAGGTTGAGCGAAGCATTGAGCAACTCTTTCCATATTTTGCCAGGTGGCTCAGGAATAAAGCGATCCCAACTAAAGCATCGCGGCCATAATGTAATTCAGGGTAAATGACACCGCCATTGCCTTCTCCGCCAATAATTGCTTTGGTTTCTTTCATTAATTTAACCACATTCACCTCTCCTACCGCAGATGCGGTATAGGTTGCACCTGCTTTTTCAGTTACATCACGTAAGGCACGCGTGGATGACATATTGGAAACGGTGTTCCCGGCTTTTTTACTGTTCTTTAATACATAATCGGATACTGCTACAAGTGTGTATTCTTCTCCGAACATTTCTCCATCCTCACAAACAATTGCCAACCTGTCAACATCCGGATCAACCACAATGCCAAGATGGGCCTTGCTCTTAATAACAGTTTTTGAAAGTTCACGTAAATTCTCAGGAAGCGGCTCGGGATTGTGTTGAAAATCTCCGTTTGGCTCGCAGTACAATTTCACAATATCCTCTACACCCAACGCATTCAATAACAATGGAAGCACAATGCCGCCTGATGAATTGACACAATCAATTGCAATTTTAAATTTACGTGCTTTTATAGCTTCAACATCTATCAATGGTAAAGCCAGAATTTTCGAAATGTGTTTCTGAAAATAGGTATCGTTCTTTTTAATCTGTCCCAATACATTTACCTCAACGAACGAGAAGGCTTCTTCTTCAGCAGTTTTAAGTACTTCAGCTCCGTCTTTTTCGGAAATAAACTCCCCCTTTTCATTCAACAATTTAAGCGCGTTCCATTGCTTAGGATTATGACTGGCAGTAATTATAATACCTCCATCGGCATTCTCTTCAGGAACAGCTATCTCAACAGTTGGAGTCGTTGAAACACCAATATCAATAGCGTCAATGCCCAAGCCCTGCAAGGTACCTAACACAAGATTATTCACCATATCGCCTGAAATACGGGCATCGCGCCCAACGACAATATGTACACGCTGGTTTTTCGAATGTTTTTTAACCCAGGTTCCAAAAGCAGCGGCATATTTTACAACATCAACAGGGGTTAACCCTTGTCCTACTGCCCCGCCAATTGTTCCGCGGATTCCTGAAATTGATCTGATGAGTGCCAAATGAGTTTGTATTTGAAGTGAACAAAGATAATTTTTTTATGAAGAAGGGACAAGGGAAAGTGAAAGAGACGAGGGAAATAGTAAATTGTTAAGCTTTTTTTGTGAATAATTTTAGAACATTAAATAGATGTAATTTCGCTACATTTGCGGTAAAAGCAGAATTCTATAAATGGCCGATTCTAAAGACGATTTTGAAGAAAATGACGACCAGGAAATAAAAGCCCTGGTTACCCGTTTTGAGAATATGCTCAAAAATGATGAGCGTCTTTTTTTCGATGCACATGAATTGGAGGAGGTCGTTGAATATTATATTGACATAAACAGTCCTAAACAAGCTTTTGAGGCCATTGACTTTGCATTGAGCCAATATCCATTCGCCACTTTTTTTATGCTGCGCCAGGCCCAGCTTTTATCGGCTACCAATCAAACACATAAAGCGCTTGAAGTATTGAGTAAAGCCGAACGCCTTGAGCCATCGAGCGATGAACTGTTTATGACCAAAGGGGGCGTTTACAGCCAGATGGGGCTGACGGACCAGGCCATCGAGAATTATAAAAAAGCACTTGAGTTTACCGAAGTACCTGACGAGGTTTACCTGAATATCGCATTTGAATTTGAGAATACCGGGAAAACCGACGATGCTATTTATTACCTGAAGAAGGCTGTCCAAGCCAATCCTGATAATGAGGCGGCCTTATATGAACTGGCCTTTTGTTATGAGATCACCGGGAAACTGGACGACGCTGTAACTTATTACACCGACTTTCTTGATAAACATCCGTATTCAAAAACCGGTTGGTTTAACCTAGGTGTGGCTTATAACCGGCTTAAACTATTTGAGAAAGCTATACTGGCTTATGATTACGCGATTGCAATCGATGATAAATTCGCATCAGCCTACTTTAATAAAGCGAATGCATTAGCTAACCTTGAACGTTACGATGAAGCTATTGAAACGTATAAGGAAACATTTAACTACGAGCACCACGACGCGCTGGCCTATTATTATATCGCGGAGTGTTACGAAAAGAAAGAAAATTACGATCAGGCACTTGTATTTTATAATAAAGCCGTTAAGATAGATACTCAACTCGCCGATGCGTGGCTGGGTATTGGTATTGTACTTGATTACCAGAGCCGCACTTCGGAAGGAATTCATTACATTAAAAAGGCTCTCGACCTTCAGCCGGAAAATCCGGTCTTTTGGTATGTATACGGTGATGTGCAAGCCAAACTCGGTTTTATTGAAGAGGCAGAACAGGCGTATAATAAAGTAACCGAACTTGAACCCGAGAATAAAGAGATATGGCTGGATTATGCTAACCTGCTGGATGCTGAGCAAAATAAAACCGGGGCACTCGAAATACTTGCTGAAGGAGTTAAACATCATCCCGATAACGCTGATCTGCTTTACCGTATTTCAGCATGCCTTTTCAGTGTCGGACAAAAACAGGAAGCACTCACATTCCTCCATAAAGCGCTGGAATTGGATTACGATAAACACAGCGAACTTTTCGAATACCTGCCACAACTAAAAGAGAACAGTACAGTTATTGACCTAATCGAATCCTTTAAAAAATGAATTTTGTACTAACCCACATACCCGAACGTACCAACAAGCCGCGGAAAACCGGACTTAACATGATGATGGATAAAGGTCTTAGCCTGCGACAGGTGGAAGACTTTATTGATGTGAACGGCAACTTTACAGATTTTGTAAAGTTGGGTTTCGGAACATCCTTTATCACAAAGCAACTTGAACAAAAGATAAAGCTTTATAAAGAAGCTAATATTAAAGTTTACCTGGGCGGAACATTATTTGAGGCCTTTATCATTCGTGATATGTTCAATAATTACATTAAGCTGCTGGATAAATTTAAATTGGACACCGTTGAAGTATCAGATGGGTCGATCACGATGCCACACGATCAAAAATGTGAATACATTAACAAACTATCGAAAAATTTTACTGTTCTTTCGGAGGTTGGTTCCAAGGAAGAAGGATTTGTTATCCGCCCGGCCAAATGGGCATCCATGATGAATGCCGAATTAAAAGCTGGCTCATTTAAAGTAATTGCCGAAGCCCGTGAAAGCGGAACTGTAGGTATTTACCGGCCTACAGGTCATGCACACACATTGCTCATTAATAATATTTTAAATAATGTAAATAAAGACGATATCCTGTGGGAAGCTCCGCAAAAATCTCAACAGGTATGGTTCATAAAGTTGCTTGGCCCGAATGTTAACCTGGGTAATATTGGTTACGAGGATATAATTCCCCTGGAAACCTTGCGTTTAGGACTTCGAGGCGATACCTTCTTTACTTTTTTACCAAAAAATTTACAAAAAGCATAAGTATGCAGGAGATCACACCACTCGAACTGAAAGAACTCATTGACAGAAAGACCGATTTTCAATTGATCGATGTAAGGGAACCTCATGAAGTTGAGATCGCGACTATTGGCGGAGAAAACATCCCTATGGGAGATGTGATGGACAGTCTTGATAAAATAGATAAAAACAAAAAAGTGGTTATCTATTGCCGCAGCGGTAACCGTTCGGGAGCGATCATTAATGCCCTCATAAATGAAGGGTTTACCAACCTGTATAATCTTACAGGCGGAATACTGGCCTATTCCGACGATGTGGATGATTCATTGATGAAATATTAGAATCGAAATACTTAAGACATTATAACCAAACTTAAACAGAAAGATCGTAAAAAACATCCGACTCACTTCCAATGATGAAGAAATTGAAGGCCGCGTTGACAGATCGGAGATCGTGCTTAAAACATGTTTTTTGAAAAAAGCCTGATTGTGATAAATTATGATTGAATTATTCAAACACATACTGCACCTTGATTTTGAATGGTTGTTCCAGAATTATGGAACGATGGTTTATTTTATATTGTTTCTCGTAATTTTTACCGAAACAGGTTTAGTGATCATGCCATTTTTGCCCGGTGATTCATTATTGTTTACTGCGGGCCTGTTTGCCCGCATGGGTTATATGAATATCGCGTTTTTAGTGCTGTTGCTTTTTATTGCCGCTGTTGTTGGTGATAATACCAATTATTTTATTGGAAGAAACATAGGACTTAATGTGCTGAAACTAAAACTCCGGGGAAAAATTTTAGTAAAACAGGAATACCTGGATAAGACACACTCTTTTTACGAAAAGTATGGGATAAAAACAATCATCATGGCGCGCTTTGTCCCCATTGTACGCACGTTTGCCCCTTTTGTAGCGGGTATAGCTGAAATGAAATACCGCACTTTTTTATTGTTCGATCTGCTTGGCGGGGCGTTATGGATAGGCAGCCTGACCTTTGCCGGTTATTTCCTGGGGCATTTTGAAATTATAAGGAACAATATTGAAAAGGTGGCCATTGCCATTATTTTAATTTCAGTTTTGCCCATCGTATTTGAGGTGATAAAAGCCCGTTCAACAAAAAAATAAATGCGAACCTTCGGCCTAATAGGTTACCCTCTCTCCCACTCTTTTTCACAAAAATATTTTACTGAAAAATTCGCGCGCGAAAAAATAACAGACGCTGTTTACAAACTATTTCCACTGAAAAGCATCAATGAATTTGAATCCCTGATCAACAGCAACCCCGATCTGCTTGGTTTAAATGTTACTATTCCGTACAAAGAACAGATTATTCCTTTTTTAACTGAATTGGATGAAACAGCTAAAGCTGTCGGTGCAGTTAACTGTGTTAAAGTGACGAGAGACGAGAGACGAGGAACGAGGGAAATTTTTCTTAAAGGATTTAACACTGACGCTTATGGCTTCTCACAAAGTATAAAACCTTTTTTAGAAAGTCACCACGAACGTGCGCTTATACTTGGAACTGGCGGTGCATCAAAAGCGGTTGAGTATTGCTTAAGGCATATCGGACTTGATACGTATAAAGTAAGCCGCATCAAAAAGGTTTCTGATGCAAAACAATTCACTTACGCTGAACTGAATAAAAACAGTATAGGATCATTTACACTTATTGTAAATACAACACCTCTTGGTATGTACCCGAATGTGAATGATCTGCCGCCTATACCTTATGAATATCTTAGCTCAAGGCACTTCCTGTACGATCTTGTTTATAATCCCGAAGAAACCGCTTTTATAAAAAAGGGTAAACAGGCGGGATGTGTTACTATGAATGGATTAAACATGTTGCACCTGCAGGCCGATAAGGCATGGGATATCTTCTGTTCGTAGTTCCGAATTCTGGGTCCTGTACTATCGGATAGCGGCGGAATATGGATCGACCGATAACTCAATTCGTTTGTCACTTCCGTCATTATTTTTTACGAGCTGCATGGTGACCATATCAATTACGGTTAAATAACCATTACGTCCGCCGCAAATGCCTGAATGATGGGGTGCAGGTCCACTGTTGGTAACATTCCGGTTGGCTACATACATGAGATGTTTAACATCGTCCACAACCAAACCATGAGGCTGGAAACCTGTAAATATTTTTTTAACCAATGTATTAGTTGTATAGTCGATAACAGCGACGGAACCTCTTGAACCTGGAAAAGATACAGTATCCTCGGGGCAGCTAACAAATAAGTATTTTGTATTTTTTGAAATGCTTAACTCCTGCGGATATAAACCCACAGAAATTACACTTAACAGGCTGTCGTTGGAGGTTTTTACCACACGAACCTCATTTGTCTTCTGACAAGTCACAAAGTATTTTGAATAATCCGGAGAAAAAATGATCTCATGTATATCCAATAAGGAGGTCGTAACGGGTGGTACATATGTTTCAAAAGGAGACTGCTGAAGACTTATCTGAATAGGTGATGCAGGATCGCTGACAGGAACTTTGTAAATATAGTTTCCGGTTTGGCCTGTTAAATATAATGTGTCGTTGGTTTTATTTATGGCCCCGCCGTGAGGATATTCGTATAACATTGCTCCTGCCCATGTTTGTATCAAACTCATCGCGTCTAAGTCCAAATAAGCGACCTTTCCGTTTGAGCTCCAGTCGACTATAAATGCTTTCTTAGAATCGGATGAAATGGTTATAGTGTTCCAGTTTCCGGAACCTATACTTACTTCGCCGGCAAAACTTTCATTACTGGTGAGGTAACGCTGAATATAACCGCCACCTGTAAAGACCACATACCAGTACTTTCCATCCGGCGACACCCGGATCATGTGAGGGGATTCAATTCCCGGGCTTTTCCCGACATCAACATAGCGCATAGGCAAACACGTTTCCTGATCAAAAACAGTAACAACATCACAGCCCTGATTAGTTACGAAAATTTTTTTCCTTAATGAGTTATCAGAAAATTTAACAAAACCATTTTTGTCGGGAGCACCAAGTTTGACCCAATTTTGTAACATAATCACTTCTTCACGGCTTAACGGAGCTTTATTATAAGGCATGGTTGGCTTCAACGCTATTCCGAGGTCAGGGAAAGTATTCACAAAAAAACAAAGTGGGCTAAAATCAGGCCTGTAGGGAATTACAGGGGACCCGGTTTTGTCGCCCAAAAATAAAATATTCCATGTTTCAAGCGAAAGTCCTGCGGCCCCGTCTTTGCTTATATTAGTATGGCAACCCGGTATGGCACATTTAGTGATCAATAGTTTCCCAACGGCTGTGGGATAATTTCCAAAATCGGGTGTTCCCCTATCTGTTTTGCAGGTTATAAAAAAAAGACTAAAACCAATAACAGTTAAACTATAAAGAACCAACGAGCCAACTATTCTATACGCCTTCATCTTTCCTGTTTTGAATATAACCACTAATGCCGATACTCGATATATTTTAGTCTGAATTTGAACATTTTTCCCTCTCGATCGGCATTATACCACAGACTATTTATTTATAATAGCGGACGGTATAACAAAACTCGTAAATCATACGATCATATCAAAACAGGTGAGGATATTGGAAGTAAAGGAGAAATATGCTTCCAGAGATCGGAATTATACCATGGCTGCATGAGTTTGCGGAAAGTAAACTGCCAACGCTACTGGTATAACCGGTTCTAATTTCGTTGCACCGCAAACTCAATGAAGTAGCGTTATACATTGCAGGAGTATAAATATGCTGAACAGGTCACTTCAATAGTGTAACATTACCAATAAACTGATGATCGTTTTTTTCCACTTTATCTTTGAATATCACTTTCCATACATATACATCGATCTGAGCAACTTCATCTCCGTTATTTGCTTTCCCATCCCATGCTTCTCCCCAGGTACGGGTTTGCCATATCAGGTTACCCCATCGGTCAAATACCATTAGCTTGTAGGTTGTTTCGTCTATATTATACCCTTTTGGGGTCCAGAGTTCATTTATGCCATCTTTGTCAGGTGTAAAGGCATTGGGCACATAAAAACTATATGCCGGTTTAATTTCAACACAGGAAGAAGCCGTATCCGTGCAGCCAAATTGATTGGTAACCATTAAAGTTGTACAGAATGAGCCGGTGTCGGCGTATGTATACGAAGGATCTTTCTGCTTACTCGATGCGTTTGCTATATCACCAAAGTTCCAAAGCCATGATATTGCCCCGGTAGATTGGTCGGTATAATATATGGTTGGAGCTAAGATTGTGGTGATGGTTGGTTTTGCGGTAAATGAGGCGACAGGTACTTCATAAACCCGGATGTAATTGCTTCGTGTAAGTATAGAAGAACATCCCTTTGTGCTTGTCACTTTTAAAGTTACCCCATAACTGCCGGGAGTATTGTAACAGTGAGACGGGGTTTTAAGTGAACTCGTATCTCCATCACCAAAAGTCCAGTTATATAAAGAATCATTTGAGCTGGTATTCACAAAATTCACACACAAACTTCCGCAACCGGCGGTATCAATTGTGCTAAATGCCACACCAGGCAATTGATTGACAGTAATGACTATGGTTGATTTTTCTGTGCAGCCATTTGCATCTGTAACCAACACCATGTAGGCTGTGGTTTGAACAGGCGAAACCGAAATAATTGAATTTGTTTTCAGATTATTCCATTGATAGGTATACAACGGAGTTCCGCCAAGGACACCTGAGCTGATCGTTGCTATTTCATTTCTACAGATCACATCACCCGTACTTGAGAGGCTTACCTGTATTTTTAAAGGCTGGGTAATATTTACAACACTACTCAGAGTGCAATTATTCCCGTCTGTAATTGTCACAGTGTAAGTTCCGGCCGATAAATTATTGATCTGATTGGCTGCAGAATTATCGTTCCAAAGATATGTATATGGTACAGCTCCACCGGAAACACTTACACTCGCGGTCCCGTTATTCCCTCCAAAACATGATACATCTGTATTACTTGTTATAGCCGCCAGCATATTTGCATTAATAACAACTGCAGTAGCACTTTTCGAACATCCTTTATCATCTGTAATTGTCACAGTATATGTCCCGGCAAGGAGTGCTGTTGCAGTCTGACCAGTTTGCCCGTTATCCCATAAATAGCTGTATGGAGAAGCCGCGCCGCTTGCAATTGCGGTAGCAGTTCCATTCGGTTTGGCACAGGTAGATTGCGTAAATGACGTTGAAGCCAAAAGGTCTGTTGGTTCGGTAACGGTTGCTGCTGTGGTTGTTGTACAGCTATTCTGATCGGTTATTGTAACAGTATATATTCCGGCGGAAAGTCCACTAAAGCCCGAATTAGTTCCATTGCCGGGTTGCCATGTATAAGTATAAGTACCTGTTCCACCGGCAGGAGTTGCCGATACTTGTCCATCATTTCCTCCGAAACATGAAGTGGAGCCTGGTGAACTTACAGAGGACAATACAAGCGGTTCTGTAATTGATACCGTGCCCAAAGAACTGCAACCATTATTATCGGTTACTGTACAGGTATAAGTACCCATACTTAAACCGGTTACGTTCTGGCTGGTTTGTCCACCCGGATCAGACCAGGAATAGTTATATGAAGGAATTCCTCCGGATGCAATTAACATTGCGGATGCATCATTGCCTCCTGTACATTTTACATTACCAATCACTGATGTTGCTAATGAGATAGCTGTTGGTTCAATTATTGTAACATTAGTAATGGAAATACAACCATTCATATCAGTTACAGTAACATTATACATTCCTGCTGACAGGTTTGTTGCCGCTAAATTTGTTTGTGAAAGCGGATCAGACCATAAATAAGTATAAGGAGAAGTTCCTCCCGTTACACTTATTAGCGCATTTCCATTGTTCCCGCCTTTGCAGGAAACATCTGATTGAGATGACAATATAGTTGAAGGAGAACCCGCATTAGTAACGATTACACTTGTTGATTCCGTACAGCCATTCGCGTCAGTAACAGTTACTGAATAAACTGCGGCGGAAAGATTAGCAATTGAAGCATTGGTTTGGGAGTTATTCCATAGATAAGTATATGGAATTGTACCGCCGGTTGTTGAAACAGATGCTGTTCCATTCGCAACGTTACAGGTAGCTTGTGTAGAGGTAATCCCCGGCAAAATTTTTGGCGGCTGAGTAACTGTCACCGTAGTTGTTGAAATACAATTATTTTGGTCTGTTACATTAACTGTATATATACCCGCTGAAATATTATTATGACTTATGGAGGTTCCGTTACCCGGCAGCCAGCTATATGTATACGAACCCGTTCCACCGGAATGAAGTACAAAAGCCTGACCATTGCTGCCTCCAAAACAAGAAGCCGGAAATGAAGCACCATTTAAAGATAATACAACCGGTTCAGTAATGGTAACATTGTTCGTGGATGTGCAGCCATTATTATCCGTTACAGTGCAGGTATAAACACCCGCGCTTAAATTTCCGGCAGTTTGAGATGTTTGCCCGTTTGCATCCGACCAACTATATAAATACGAAGGGGTACCACCTGATGCAAGTATATTTGCCGAGCCATTATTTCCGCCGTTGCAACTAACATTATTTACTATAACTCCATTGAGGGAAAGAGCAAGCGGTTCGGTTATTGTTACTGTGGTTTGCGAGACACAGCCATTGGCATCGGTCGCCGTAACTGTATATGTTCCGGCTAAAAGAGCAGTTGCCGTAACAGTTGTTTGCCCGGCCTGATCAGACCAAAGATAGGTGTATGGAATTGTTCCCCCGGTTACGGATACCGTTGATGCCCCATTATTTCCATTAACACACAATTCATTTACCTGGGAGATCAGTGTAGCTGTAGGAGGACCTGCATTTGGAACAATTGCCGATACGCTATATGTACACCCTTTCATATCCGTGATTGTTACCGTATATGTCCCTGCTGATAACCCTGTCGCTATTAATGACACCTGTCCTGCCGGAACTGTATTCCACAAATAGGTATATGGTGCACTTCCTCCGATTGCATTGACAGATGCGACACCATTCGCCGAATCGCAGGTTGACTGTGTAAAAGAGGTAGTCCCCGTTAAAAGTAGCGGTTCGGAAATGTTTTGGGCAGTGGTTGCAACACATCCGTTGTTATCTGTAATAGTTACGGTGTATATTCCCACAGCAAGACCTGTTGCAATTGAACTGCTTTGGGAATTATTCCATAGATAAGTATATGGTGAAGTTCCATCAACCCCGGAAACGGTTGCTGTACCATCATCCCCCCCGTTGCAACTTACATTTGTTCCCGACGTCGTGCCGGAAAGCACAACAGGTTCGCTTATTGTAATTGTTGCAGTTGTTATACAACTATTATTATCGGTGACCGTACAGGTATATGTCCCGATTGACAGATTGATATTCAATGTATTTACAGTACCATTGCTCCACGAATATGTATAAGGAACAATTCCTCCGGAAGCTGTAATTGTCGCAGAACCATCCGATCCACCGTTGCAACTTACATCTGTCCGTGAAATGGAAGAAGCAAGAACCGATGGTTCAGTTATTGTACTTGTTTGTGTTATTGTACAACTATTAAGATCAGTAACTGTCACTATATATGTGCCCGCAGATAAGCCGGTAGCATTCGCAGAAGTTTGTCCGGAAGCTGAAGAATTCCATAAATATGAATATGGAGATACTCCTCCGGCCGCAGATACAGTTGTGCTTCCATTGTTACCTCCATTACACAACACATTGGCTCCAACCACAGCTGTAGTAGTAAGTGCGGGCGGCTCTGTTATGGAAACAGTGGATTGTATGGAACAGTTTTTTGCATCAGTGACAGTAACAGTGTATAAACCCTGTGACAAATTTGTTGCAATTGCCGAGGTCTGTCCGCCGGCGGACCACAGATAGTTATATGGCGGTGTACCGCCGATTGGTGTAGCTGAGGCACTACCATTAGCACCTCCTGCACATGATACATTTGTATTGACGGATGTACTTGTTTGCAACACAGCCGGCTCTGAAATCGTCACTGTCGATAATGAAGAGCAACCGAAGTTATCGGTAACGGTTATAGTATAGGAACCAATAGGTAAACCTGAAGCTGTTGCAGATGTTTGTCCGCCCGGATCAGACCACAAATAACCATAAGGTGCACTTGCTGCAGAGGGAGTGACTGTTGCAGTGCCATCACTCCCGCCAAAGCAGGAAACATTTGTTTGAACTGAAGCCAGGGTTGGAAGAGGTTTTACCACTATAGTAATAAAAGCAGTATCAACAACGCCACAACTTCCTGTAGAATCAGTTACAAAAAGTGATGCTGTGTAGGTGCCCGGTATAGTATAGGTATGTGATGGTGATGGAGTATATACCTTGGGTGTTCCATCGCCAAAATCCCATATAAAATCGGAGCCAAGGCTGCCGCCATTATTAAAAGAAGTAGTAAACGGAGTACATCCCAGCGATGGTCCGACACCGGCAACAGCAAGAGGTTTAACCTGCACATCCATCTTAATGACGGCATTGTTACAATTGTTGCTTTTGTTAGTTTTAGACCACGCCGTTGCTGTTGTAGGAAATCCCTGCGTTTTTCCGCAACTCGCGCAAACAGATTCATAAATAAATCCTCTTTGGTCAAAACGACTTGTTCCTCCATCGACATGATCGGTACGTCCGCCGCTCTCGCCAAAAAAAGTAGCATATTGCAAAGCCTGGGCATTCGGACGGAGTACCATAAAATAGAAATCACAATTGTCAGTTGTTTTTTGATACGCATTTGCTGTCACAGGCAATCCGTTTGTACCCTTAGGAAACGGATGTCCGAAACCTGAACATCTACCCCACCCTGAAAGATAAATACTTTGACAACTATCAACCAGAAAGGCCGTTGGCGATAGTTCCGGAGTGGGTGTTCCGGTACCAACAACTGTCGAAAAAACGGTTAAGTTGAGCTGCTTGTTGAGCTTATGAATAAACTGTCCGCTGTTTGGGTTGGAATATACCCCTGCTGTAACAGGATATGTTCCTTTGGTTTGACCGTAAACATATACATCATCGTTCCCGTCTATTTCAATCAGGTAAGACTGATCATAAGCGGTTGTTCCCAGATATGTTGAATAAAGTATAGTGGTTCCGGTATTGCTGATAGCTGTGATGTATGCATCCGCAAGTCCTCCCTGGAATGAGGTGTACAACACCCCCGCAGTTACAGGAAAATCAGCGCTTGCTGTTCCACCTGTAACGTAAGCATTATCAGCGGCATCCACTTTTATCCCGTACGCTGCATCGTCACCTGTACCACCAAGGTAAGTACTCCAGTTCAATGCGGTAAGTGAGCTGTTCATCTTAAATACACAGCCATCCTGGGTCCCCCCAAGCGAAGTATCAAATGCCCCTGCCGACACGGGAAAATTTGTTGAACGTGTAGAGCCCGCAACATAAACTTCACCATTGTTATCAAGCAAGATCTCACTCCTGCCATCATCAGTATAATTAAACTTCAGAGAGCTATAAGTTGACCAGCCGATATTAATGTTAACGCCATCATCTCCGGTTCCGCCGATAAATGTTGAACCAAGCAGATTTCCGCTGGTTCCGAATTTGCCTACAATAATATCAAATCCACCATTATATGAGGTATCAAAAGCGCCTGCTGTGACCGGAAAATTCGCGGATTTACTCCTCCCTGCAACATACAACTCGTTATTGCTGTTCACAAAAAGACTATGGGGCTGTTCATTACTGCTGCCACCGTAATAGGTAGAATACAAAATAGCGGAACCGGTCGGATTAAACTTGGTTAATGAAATATCGAAGGGATAAGGCGCTACACCACCGCCGAAAACAGTGCTGAAGGCCCCGACAGTTGTCGGATATCCTGTTGCCGCAACAATTCCTCCTGTGTAGATATTTCCGCCAAAATCATAGGTTGCAGTAAAGCCCCAATTGTCGCCGGTTGAACCTGTATAAGTAGAAGCAATAAGTAAAGGATCTATTATTAAAGCGAATCTCCTGTCGTATTCTCCGTTAATGGAAAAACCAATTGAATTGCCTGTTTTTTTATAGGAGCAAGGTATCTCAATTTTTACTCCGTTTATTTCCTGGTACACATATGGCTTTTGCTCCATCACAACGCCTAAACTGGTTTGAATATACAGGTGTCCATATTCGACATACAACTTATCCTGACCCTCATAATTCATGCTGATGTTTGCGGGATCCCCGCCAGGGTTGACAATAAAATCATATTTCAGATTCTGATCTGAATTATAAACATGCATATCAATTTTGGGATATAAGTTTGAATAATGAACCCGGCCATACAACTTCACCTTCTCTGCCCACTTTTGAGGATCATTACCTATATAGTAATTTCTGTGAAAAGAGAACAGATCGCTTCCTTTGACAGATACATTCGGATCACTGTTCCTGAAATTTACTTTGTATGAATGGTAGTGAACTGTAACAGTATCTTCCATATTCCGCTTGAAATCATGGAAGTCCACATTTTCTGTAAGCAGATAGGTAAACGTATTTTTTTCGAGAAAAATTTTTCCGGAAGGGACATCCGCCTGAAAAACGACCTGTTCAGGCCATTGATTTTTGTTCTCTTCAAAAACTATTTTTGGAGTCGAAGGAATCTCACTATTGGCGAAACCCAATAATGAAGTTGCAACAAGAATAAAAAAAAGAAGCTGCTTAAAACTCATTTATATATTATGGATATTTGTCGCTGCTTCTGCCTGGCAAATACATCGATGTACTTTTCTTACCAATAGTCAACAATCTCCAAAAAAACGTTTTCACCCTAACAAGACAAAAATAGTAAAACAGAAGAAGAAGATTCAAACAACTTATTAACAAGCAATTAAGAGGAACGAGTACATATGCTGTATTGGCAGATTCAGTTACCCACTTTGGGAAATAATGGAAATGAGTTAATTATTGGGAGCACCGGAATCTATCCAACATTTGATCTTTTTTCTGTCGTCAATTGACAGGGCGCCGGAGGGAGGCATATTACCCTGCTTAACAACACGTAAATACATTGAACCATTATTGACCTTGGCTTTAACGCCGGCATAATTTGTTAGGTCACCATACTGAGAGTTTGCATTGTGACAACCTTGCATGCTGCATGCCGCAGAGATTAATACGGGACGTATGTTCATAGAGTAAGCTGAACTTATTTTTGAGCAATCTACATTTGCAAAAGGGTCATCCTCACTTTTTTTACACTGAGCAAACAGCAAAACAATGCAAAAAACCGCAAAGACCATGACTCCTCTACTTTTATAAACCCTTGCGACCGTATTCATTGCTTTTAAAGGTAGGAAAACTACACTTTATTAGCTATAGAAATATGCTATTAATCAACTGCACAATATTCTTTTATACTGGCATTATATTAATATACCAAAAACCCTTTGTTTGGATTTTATTCTCCGGATGCTGATCGAAATTAATTTCCAATGGCTTATATATTCTCTCGCCAAGTTTAAACTTCACAGGATATTTGAAAAGGGGGCCATCATAGCAAAATGTATGAAACTCACCATTTTCACCGCAAGGATCTGTACTTACAGGTAAGCGACTTAAAAACACTTCGTCAAATTCAACCCCGCAATAACTTTCGTCAAGTAACCCATCGTTAACACAGCATGTGACCGATCTAAATCCTTGCCTAATAAAATCTCTGGCAAGGAGAAGGCTATTGATTCCCCACAAGGGAAATAATGCTTTTAAACCTATTGGTGCAAGCTGCTTTTCCCGGTATAGCCTCAGGTCTTCCAAAAAAATATCTCCAAAAACAACATGTGTGATATTTTGTTCCTTTTTCAGCGTAATCAATATTCTTTTAAGTTGTTCCTCATACTCCATGTTTGTATTGGAAATTACATACATTTTCATCAGATGTACGTGAGGTAAGTCGAGTAATTCAACTTGCCGATCAAGCATTGCTTCCCTGATACCATGCATTGATATTCTTTTGAAATCGGCATTGATGGTTGTTATTAAAGAACAAACTTCTATGGAATCATCTGACAGTAACTTATACAGGCAAAAGGCCGAATCCTTTCCCCCACTCCAGAACATTGCGGTTTTCCTGACTTCCTTCTTCATACAGTATTTTAAAATGGTATTGCTTTTTGGGCAACAGCCGTTTGATGAAAGAAATGTAGTGATTTTATTTTTGAAAAAAATCAAATCACTATCTTTAACTCAACATTACAGATAATGTACGGAATATGTAATTTAAGCATAGTACCCTGCCGCAAATCGCCATCCGACCGCAGCGAGATGGTTACACAGCTTTTGTTTGGTGAAACCTTTGAAATTATTGAAGAACAAAAAAAATGGGTCAAAATAAATAACAGTTTTGATAGTTACATTTCATGGATCGACAAAAAACAATATCAATCCATAACTCAAAAGACATACAACACTATTCTAAAAGAACCCATACAACTTGCGTCTGATCTTGTCCGCCCTTTAATGGTTTCTTCAACGGGCAATGCGCTTCCTATAGTGTTGGGAAGTCAGCTGCCTTCATTAAAAGGCACAGAATTAAAAATTGAGGATATACTTTATGAATATGATGGCCAAACAGTAAAAGCCGGACTTGCAAAAAAAACACGTGCCACAATAATCCAGAATGCGTACCTGTATCTTAACGCGCCTTATCTTTGGGGCGGGCGCTCCCCTTTTGGCATTGATTGTTCAGGGTTTACTCAAATGGTGTTAAAACTAAGCGGAATAAATATTCTACGAGACGCGTCACAGCAGGTGGAAGGAGGACAATCAATAGATTTTATTGATGAAGCCAGGCCCGGTGATCTGGCTTTTTTTGACAATGATGCCGGTAAGATCATTCATGTTGGAATATTGCTTGGTAATAGTCAAATAATTCACGCTTCAGGAAAAGTACGGGTGGATAAATTTGATCATTATGGGATTTTCAATGAAGAGAAAAACGGATACACTCATCAGCTTCGTATTATCAAATCGTTTGTTTAATTAATGGAATGCTCCTGACAGAAGAACGTCAGAATTTAATACCCATTACAAGTATATCATCAACCTGTTCGAGTTCTCTCATCCATTTCTGCAGATCCTGTTCAAGAAGTTTACCCTGCATTTTCATGGACAATACCTGCAAGGATAATAACGCCTCTTTAAAACGTGCATTAGTTATCTTTTTGCCTTTAGGGCCGCCAAACTGATCGGCATAACCGTCAGTGAACAGGTAAATGGCATCGCCTTTTTTTAATTTTATTTCGCGGCTGGTAAATTCACTTATCCTTCCCTGCTGATCCCCACCAATAGATCGTTTGTCCGGAGCGATCTCAAGAATTTTATGATCACCGATAATGCCATCATCAACTTCTTTTTTATTGATTATATACATCGGCCTCATAGCACCTGAAAAATGTACGGTGTTTGTTTTTATATTTATAGCACACAAGGCGATGTCCATTCCATCGCGCGTTTCAACCCCTTCCTTTCCCTGCTTCAGAACAAGGCGGATCTCATCGTGGAGCGCATTCAATATCTTATCAGTCTGTAAAATGCCTTTTTGATTGACGATCTCATTCAACAAAGTGGATCCGATCAGGCTCATGAATGCACCCGGAACACCATGTCCCGTACTGTCTGCAGCAGCAATATAAACGGTTTCGCCCACAATATTGAACCAATAAAAATCACCACTGACAACTTCCCTTGGCCGGAAGAAGATAAATGACTCAGGAAAAACACGTAATATCTCTTCTTTTGTGGGGAGAATAGCATCCTGTATCAGCTTCGCGTAGTTTATGCTGTCCATCATGTCTTTGTTCTTCTGACGGATGATTTCTTCTGCCTGCTTGCTTTCTGTAATATCAGTATCTATGAACACCAGCTTTTTCACACGTCCGTTCTCATCAAATATCGGAGTGAGTGTTGTGTGTATCCATATCTCTTTCCCTTCTTTTGTCTGATTGAGCAGCTCATACATCTTTGACTGTTTAGATGATACACAATCGAGTATGATCTTTTTAAGTATGGGATTATGACTTGCCTGGTATACCGAACTGCCTTTGTCATCTTTCAGGTCGCGCAATGTATACCCCGTCATACGTGTAAAGCTTTCATTTACCCATTCTATTTCACCGGAAGGCGTTGCGATGGCAATTGCGTTAACCGTTTCGCGGGCTACAATGGAAAGTTTTTCGAGTTCAATATTTTTTTCGTGTAATTCACGGGTGCGTTCAATAATTTTATTCTCAAGTATTTTCTTGGCCTTCTGAAGTTGGTTCGTTCTCCAGCTGATAAATGCCCATATTCCGAGCGCGCTGATAAATACACACGAAATATAAAACCAGGTTGTCTTCCAAAAAGGAGGTGTAACAATAAAACTGAATTTTACGGGTTCTTTGTTCCAAACGCCTTCATTATTGCATGCCATAACATAAAAACTGTAATGTCCATGTGGTAAATTCGGGAATGGAACTGTAGTTTCCGCAGTAGGTTCAGACCATTCATCACTAAACCCTTCCAGCTTATACCTGTACCTCACATTTTCAGGATTTGTAAGACTTACCCCCAGAAAATTAAATGTGAAAAAATTTTGATCATATGGAACAATGAGTTTTTCCGGAAGATTATTTTCCGGATTTATACTGTCGGAGTATTTTGACCAATCAACATCTTCTTTGTTAAAAAGCTTTACTCCGGTGATCTGAGTTATGGGAGGTATTGTGTTGTGTGCATCTTCTTTTGGATTATACATTACAACACCTTTAACGGTACCAAACCATATCTTACCACTATAATCTTTGTAGACTGAATTCCTGTTACATTCAATCCCTGTGAATCCCTCATTCTTACTGAAATGCCGGACCCTTATCGAATCTGATTTATTGTAATAATTAATATCAAAAAGATCAAGTCCCTTATTTGTTCCAACCCACAGTGCGCCGGAATTGTCAACAATAAGCAGGTAGACTGTATTTGATATAAGACCATCCGCTTCACTTATATTTGTATAGTTCTGTCCGTCAAATCTGGTAAGGCCCCCACCGGAAAAGGATCCCAGCCACAGGTTTCCTGATTCATCTTCAACCATTGAAGCGACCTGAAGTTTCAACCCGGTGAAGGAACCAAATTTGGTGAAACCCTTTCCATCAAAACTGCATAAGCCTTTTTCGGTACCAACCCACAGAGTACCTTTCCTGTCCTCCATTAAACTCAAAACACGATTATCCGGCAATCCTTCGCCACGCGTATACTTCTTAAAATCTGCACCATCGTAGCTAACCAGGCCGTTAGAGGTCGCAAACCAGATATTCCCCTTACTATCTTCAAGAATACTATACACCGGCCCTTCAAAAAATTCTTTGTTTCTGAATTCAGTTAAAGTGTATCCTCCGGTTTTTTGAGGAGTCATCTTTATAACATGTTCTGTTCCGATCCATAAATTATTTTCTCTATCCTGGAATAAGGCTGTTGTTGCTTCTTTATTAAGATTATAGTTACGGGTAAAATTTATAAAATGTCCGGTATCTCCGGTTAATTCAAGTTGAGAAAGCCCTTCCTCCGTCCCGACCAATAAATTCCCATCTTTATCACCAACGATCGACCAGACGACATTATTCACCAATCCATGTTCTTTTGTATAGGTAACGAACCGGCTTCCACTGTAACGCGTTAATCCATTTTCGGCACCAAACCAAATATTGCCCTCCCGGTCTTCGAGTGAGGTGTTAATGGCACCTTCCACTAATCCTGATTTTTCTGTATAATTAATGACCTGCAGATCACTTGTGTTATTTTCAAACAGTATCCTTGTTACTCCAACGTCGCTGCAAAGCCATATACTGCCCTTGGTATCTGCAGTAATTGAATTTATTTTATTAGTCAATAGTCCATTTTGCGGTGAATAATTCAATAATTTATATTTTTCGTTAGCCTTTGAAATAAGTTTGCTGACACCTTTGGAAGTAGCGAACCACATATATCCGTTTTGGTCCTGAGCAATATCGTTTATTATATTACTTGCAATCCCATCCTTTTCGGTAATTGTAGTAAAAGTGTAATTCCGGCTGTTTGGAGCCTTGTCTGCTTTTGCCAGGCCTTTTTCTGTACCAATCCACATTTTCCCTTTTCTATCAGCAAAAAGCGCCGTGATCTTGCTATCAGGAAGCCCGTCTTTCAAAAAATAATTTGAGAATTTATAAAAACTGTGAGTGCTATCTGTCGGAATTAAAATACAAAGTCCGTCATCGGTTCCGGCCCAGATATTACCAAATGTATCAGTACATAACACATTTACCTGGTTATTTACCATGCCGTTTTTAGTCGAAAAATTCTTAAACTCCTGGCCGTTATATCTCGACATGCCCTGCACAGTACCTATCCATACATTACCCCATTTGTCACCTACAATGGATGTAACCTCATTGTCAGCCAATCCATTAACGCTGGTATAATTAAAATACTTTTTACCGTTATATTTGGTGATACCGCCGCTGGAAGTCCCGATCCATAAATTGCCTGACTTAGACTGAAACAATGCTCTTACCTGTGATTGTGAAAGTCCGTCTTCAACTGTATATGTATGGAAATTATATAGTTGCGAAAAACCAATAGAAACTATCGTAGAAAGAAAAAGAGATAGAAGTAATTTGGTGCGAAGCACTTTCATAAACCGGAATAGTCGGAAAAGTTACGAAAATATTTTGATATGGGAGCTGAATTTTAATCTGTAATAACTTCAAATATATCGGAGTATTAGACCCTTACGCCTATTATCAGGATATCCAATCTGTTCAAAATCCCCTTTCCAGCTTATTGTTAAAAGTATATCTTGAAATATTTTATATTTAAATTTCTTCACTTTCGGTCCACCAAAAGTTCATGTTCGTCGGATTGTTTTCCAATGGGAAACTTATCGGCCTTATTTGTAATTAAACTATTACCACGGATAATATAAATGGATTGTAGGCCGCCGCATACTCACATCATATTCTTAAAATCAAACTGCAAAGCACCATGTGAAATAACTTCAAACACTCCAATAATAAAGAGAAAGAGAAGGATTTCATACAATGACGAATTTAAGCAAATTTCGGAAAATACGTCACTACACAGTGTCAATTAGTCATTATTTAAGGTGCCTTGAGCCAATAAATCCTGATATATATCAGTTTCTGCCTATGGAATGAACTTTGCACCTTTACTGCAAAAACAGAACTATTATGAACCTGAATAATTTTACGATAAAATCGCAGGAAGCGGTGCAGGAAGCACAAAAGCTGGCTACTATAAATAACAATCAGGCAATTGAGAATGGTCATATTTTAAAAGCTATTTTCAATGTAGACGAGAATGTAACTCTATTCTTACTTAAAAAATTAAATATTAATACCGGTGTCTTACTAAAGGCATTGGATAAAATTGTTGAATCCTATCCCAAAGTATCCGGTGGTAATGTTTATTTATCAAACTCGGCCAATACTGCATTAACAAAAGCAGGTTCATTATTAAAAGAATTTAATGATGAGTATGTTTCAATTGAACATTTGTTACTTGGAATATTATCCGCAAAAGATACTGTTTCTCAACTCTTGAAGGACAGTGGTGTTAGTGAAAAGGAACTGAAGGCAGCGATTGTTGATCTGCGTAAAGGTTCGAAAGTAACAAGCAGCAGCGCGGAAGAAAGTTATAACGCGTTGAATAAGTACGCCATCAATCTGAATGAGCGTGCCCGCAACGGAAAACTTGATCCGGTGATCGGCCGGGATGAAGAAATACGAAGGGTGCTCCAGATACTTTCCCGGAGAACAAAAAACAACCCCATACTGGTGGGTGAACCCGGTGTGGGCAAAACAGCCATCGCCGAAGGCCTGGCACATCGGATAATAAACGGTGATGTGCCCGAAAATCTGAAAACCAAACAAATCTATTCTCTTGATATGGGAGCTCTTATTGCCGGAGCAAAGTATAAAGGAGAGTTTGAAGAACGCCTGAAAGCTGTGGTAAAAGAAGTGATCAGCAGTGATGGGGATATCGTACTTTTTATTGATGAGATTCATACGCTTATCGGCGCAGGCGGTGGCGAAGGAGCAATGGACGCCGCTAATATTTTAAAACCTGCACTTGCCAGAGGTGAGTTAAGAGCGATCGGAGCAACTACTCTCAATGAGTTTCAAAAATATTTCGAAAAGGATAAAGCTCTGGAAAGACGCTTTCAGAAAGTGATGGTTGATGAACCTTCCCTGGAAGATGCTGTATCTATACTTCGCGGTATCAAAGAAAAATATGAAGCGCATCATAAAGTACGTATCAAGGATGAAGCGATCATTTCGGCGGTTGAGCTTTCGCAGCGATATATAAATGACCGGTTTTTACCCGATAAAGCGATTGACCTGATTGACGAAGCCGCTTCCAAGCTGCGTATGGAAATCAATTCAATGCCTGCAGAACTTGACGAAGCAGAACGCAAGATACGCCAGCTCGAAATTGAACGCGAGGCTATAAAAAGGGAAAATGACAAGAGTAAACTTGAAGGACTAAACAAGGAAATTGCTGAACTGAGCGACAAACGCGCTGATCTGCGGGCTCAATGGCAAAGTGAAAAAGATGTGATTGACGGCATACAAAAAATAAAAGCGCAGATTGAACAATTAAAGTTTGAAGCCGAACAGGCTGAGCGTTCTGGTGATTATGGAAAGGTAGCGGAAATCCGTTATGGGAAGATTAAAGATGCGGAGAAAAATGTTGAAGAATTCCAGTCTAAGTTGGATAAAATGAAATTAAAAGGATCTCAGCTTGTTAAGGAAGAAGTGGACAGTGAAGATATAGCGGGAGTTGTTTCCCGGTGGACCGGGATCCCCGTTAGCCGTATGCTTCAAAGTGAACGTGAGAAATTATTACACCTGGAAGATGATCTCCATAAACGTGTAGTCGGACAAGATGAAGCCATTGGAGCCATTGCCGATGCTATACGCAGAAGCCGGGCCGGGTTGCATGACGTTAAACGTCCGATTGGTTCTTTTATATTCCTAGGCACTACAGGAGTTGGCAAAACCGAGCTGGCAAAAGCTCTAGCGGAATTCCTTTTTAACAATGAAAGCTCAATGACACGAATTGATATGAGCGAATACCAGGAGCGCCACGCGGTGAGCCGGTTAGTAGGGGCTCCTCCCGGATATGTCGGATATGATGAAGGAGGTCAATTGACAGAGGCTGTTCGAAGAAAACCTTATTCAGTTATACTACTTGATGAAATTGAAAAAGCGCACCCTGATGTGTTTAATGTGTTGCTGCAGGTGCTGGATGATGGCCGCCTTACCGACAATAAAGGACGCGTAGTCAACTTTAAGAATACAATCATCATAATGACATCTAACCTTGGTTCACATATTATCCAGACCAATTCGGAAAAAATGAACGAGAAGAACAGGGAGGATATAATGGAAAAAAACAAAACTGAAGTGTTCGAATTGTTAAAAAATACAATCCGCCCGGAATTCCTGAACCGCATTGATGAAATAATAATGTTTGCCCCGTTAACCCAATCTGATGTTCGTAATATCGTTCAGCTGCAATTCCTGGGAGTCCAAAAAATGCTGGCCGAAAGTAATATCAAGATCAATGCCACAGAATATGCATTTGAATGGATCGCCAATACAGGCTACGACCCGCAGTTTGGTGCACGACCGGTGAAACGTGTAATTCAAAAATATATACTCAATGAATTATCCAAACAAATACTTAGCGGAAGTGTGCAAAAAGATTCGGAGATCTTGCTTGACGTGTTCGACAACCAGGTCGTTTTCAGAAATCCTCTGAAAAACGAACAAAAGAAAAGGACAAAAGCCTGATCAGCAGGCAAAGTAATTTAAAGCTCCCTATATTTTGCGGGGAGCTTTTTATTAAACAGTAAATGCCGATGCTCAGTATATTTTAGTTTAAGTTTGAATAATTTTCTCTTTCGATCGGTATTATACAGCAAACTATTTTATCCAGCGGATAGTATAAGTCATATCTTTGTGATCTTGGTTGACATCAAATGATTTTCACAAAATTCAATTTACTGGCGTTTTTTATTTTGCTGGTTATTAACATTATTCCTGTTTACAGGAGCCACCGGCGAAAAAAATACGCTTACTTTTCCACTAAAATTTTTATTCCAATATTCGCAAGTTATTGGATCATGCTGCTCATTTATTTCCAAACCTTTGATTTTACAAGCGCCATCCCATCAACTTCCAAGCCCGGAGCCTACAAAAGACCTGCCGCCAGATATGAAACGACTTTTTCCATTAAAACGAAATACGAGAATGACATTAAGTATAAAATAAATAAGCTTAACCGTATTATGACAATTGCAGCCATACAGTGTATTATTGTGCTGCTTTTATCGGCGTTTGGAATAGCCTGGCTAAATGACAGGATAGCTTATTATGTTCGTGTAATCTTTATATTTTCTGCACTCCTTGTGTTCTGTATTTTCATAATAAGAACAGGTGGGATATCCGGGTATGAAACCATAACACAATAAACAGGTAACGGCGTTGATAAGCAAACGTTTTATTAGCATGGAAAAGTACGCCCGGCAATAATCATAGCTTCATTAAACGCTGAAGTATTAAGATTCAAATTTACTTTATGATCATTAAAATAACGTACCAGGTTCTCCGTAGGCATATTTCCCACTAATTCATCTTCGGCCATCGGGCACCCCCCCAAACCTTTCAAAGCAGAGTCAAATCTGCGGCAACCATTATTGTAAGCGGCCTTAACTTTTTCTTCCCAGGCATCGGGACGGGTATGCAGATGCGCGCCGATCTCAACGCCGGTAAATTCAGGTATTATGTTTGAAAACAAATAAGAAATAGTAGAAGGAGTTGAAACACCAATAGTATCCGACAATGCAATTATCTTAATTCCCATTGAGGTCAATTTTCTTGTCCATTTTATTACAATATCACTGCTCCATAAATCACCGTAAGGATTGCCAAAAGCCATAGAAATATAAACTACAAGCTCTTTTTTATTGTTTACACACAAGGTTTGTATCTCCTCCACCCTTTTCAACGATTCTTCAATAGAGGAATTGGTGTTACGCTGCTGAAAAGTTTCGGAAACCGAGAACGGGAAACCGAGATAGTGTATTTCATTGAATGCAACTGCATCCTGTGCCCCACGAACATTCGCGATGATGGCTAATAGTTTTGATCTTGTATTATTCAAGTCAAGTTTACCCAGCACTTCCGCGGTATCCCTCAATTGCGGGATCGCTTTCGGCGAAACAAAACTGCCAAAATCGATCGTGTCAAAACCAACTTTTAAAAGCGAATTGATATAATCGGCTTTTTTTTGCGTTGGGATAAATTGCTCTATTCCCTGCATAGCGTCGCGCGGACATTCAATGATCTTCATATTCATCCTTTATTGAAAAACGATCTGTTCAATAACATGACCACCGGCAGCATCATTCAGCATTTTAACAATTTTTTCTTTCCCGTACGACAGCTCCTGCCTTAGTGCAGCCGAATCGAGTTTAACAAACAAATATTTATTCCGGATAAAAATGTCCGTTGTGTGCCTGGAGATCATCCCTCCCATTATTTTCTCCCACGAATCGATGAGCTTTAACTCGGCCATTTTCCCGTCAAGCCTGTAAGTCTTCAGCAATTCGTCAATGGCCTGCTTTATGGTACGTTGATTATTGTTCATTGGTATATTTAGTCATTTGACGCTTGTTACTGGTCATTGGTTAATATGCCAATGATCTCCGGCCTGCTCTCTACAACACTGTCTTTTATGTTAAACTGCCTGAAAGGGATGTTTCTGTTAGTTGACAAAATACCGGAAATGCGATCTGAATGCGTATCGGTAATAAATATTTGTCCGAAATGTTCACTACTAACCAATTCCATCAACTGCTTTACTCTTGCTTCATCCAACTTATCATGAATATCGTCAAGCAATAATAATGGATCCACATTTTTAATTTTCTTAATGTAGTCATACTGGGCAAGTTTCATTGCTATTAAATACGATTTCTGCTGTCCCTGTGAACCGTATTTTTTGACAGGATACCCGTTCAGCTTTAATTCGAGGTCATCTTTATGCACTCCAACAGTAGAGTACTGAAATGCCTTGTCCTTTACCAAGGCGGCTTTTAGTACAACATCAAAATCTTCATAATTAAGGTCTGAATGATAAATGATCTGTACCTGTTCTCTGCCTCCCGATAACAATTCATAATATCGCTGGAATATGGGTATCAACTCATCTACTAAGCTTTTTCTTTTTTTGTTGATACGTTTAGCAAATTCCACCATTTGAAGATCCCATACTTCGAGCGAATCCTTTATAAAGCGTCCTGTTTCGGCAAAACGTTTCAAAAGAGCGTTCCGCTGTGATATTATTTTGTTATAACTTATAAGATCCTCAAGATAAACCCGGTCGAATTGCGCAATAACACTATCCAGGAATTTCCTCCGGCTTTCACTTCCCTCATTGATCAGATCGGCATCTGCAGGTGAAATCATAACAAGAGGGAATAAACCAATATGATCGGCCAACCTGCTATACTCACTCTTGTTACGTTTAAATTGTTTTTTCTGGCTGCGTTTTTGTCCGCAATATATTTCTTCATTAGCGCCCTCCACTTCAAAAGTGCCCTGTATCATAAAGAAAGGGGCTTCGTGCAATATATTCTGACTATCGATCGGATTAAAAAAACTCTTACAAAAAGACAGATAATGTATGGCGTCAAGTAAATTCGTTTTCCCTTCACCATTTACCCCTGTAAAACAGTTAATACCAGTGCAAAAATCAAGTTCTGCAGCGGCATAATTTTTAAAGTTTATGAGTGATATGTTTTTGAGATACATTGGGCCAATAAAATTAGAGAATTTTACCGGTTTTACCGCTAATGTTCAAAACATTACGATAATGATAAAAAAAGCTTATTTTTGCACCTCAATCAATTAAAAAATGGCAGAAGAAACTAAAGATGAGCCTATCATTGATGTTCAGGAGGCTTATAGTAAAACCGAACAGTATATAGAAGAAAATAAACAGAGCCTTTCAATTATTATAGGTGTAATTGTTGCTTTAGTGGGGATTTATATCGCCTGGAAGTACTGGTATGTTGCCGGGCAGGAAAAAGAAGCTCAAAAAGAACTTTTTATGGCCGAGACCTATTTTGAAAAAGATTCATTGAATCAGGCTATTAATGGAGATGGCCAATCCATTGGACTTGCCGGTATTGTTGATCAATACGGGGTTACACCTTCCGGCAACCTGGCCGAATATTACCTGGGTGTTGGTTATCTAAAAAAGGGCGAATACGAAAAAGCCATTGAACATTTAAAAGAGTTCGACTCGAATGATCAGATGGTTGCCCCTGTTGCTACAGGAGCTATAGGCGATTGCTATGTTGAATTAAATAAGGTGGAAGAGGGCATTTCATTTTACCTGAAAGCCGCGGAACAAAGTAAAAATAAATTCACCAGTCCCATTTACCTTAAAAAAGCGGGCTTGGCCTACGAAAGCCTGAATAAGTATAAAGATGCGGTTAAGGTTTATGAACGCATCAAAACTGATTTTGAAAAATCTTCGGAAGCAAAGGATATTGAGAAATTTATTGCCCGTGCGAAGGCATTGGCGGGAGAATGATGTTATTTGTTGTCAGTTGCTGGTTGTTTGGTAGCGAATAATTGAAAAATAACAGACAACTGACAACCAAGAACGGTTAGCCACCACAAAATGTCCTCATCACAAAAAAATCTCTCCGACTTTACAGGTAACACTAACATTCCCAATGCCAGATCAATGCGGTTTGGTATTATCGTTTCCGAATGGAATTCAGGTATTACCAATGCTCTTTACCTTGGAGCATACAAAACACTTCTGAAATACGGAGCGAAAAAGAAAAATATCACTTTGTTAACAGTCCCCGGCAGTTTTGAATTGACCTTAGGGGCTCAACATTTAGCTGCTAAAAAAAATATTGATGCCATTATTTGCCTGGGATGTGTTATCCGGGGAGAAACCCCTCACTTCGATTTTATTTGCCAGGCTGTTGCGACAGGCATCACCAACCTCAACATAAAATATAACAAACCGGTTATTTTTGGAGTGCTTACTACCAATAACATTAATCAGGCTAAGGAACGCAGCGGAGGAAAGTATGGAAACAAAGGTGATGAAGCGGCCGTGACGGCTATAAAAATGACCGCTTTGTTGTCGAATAGTTAATCTTCAACTGATTTTAACTTATTGAAATTGGCCTAATTCGAATCTTTTTCTACCTTTGCCTCCCCTAAATGGAGAGGTGGGTGAGTGGCCGATACCAGTAGTTTGCTAAACTGCCGTACGCCAAAAGCGTACCGCGGGTTCGAATCCCGCCCTCTCCGCTGAAGATAATGTTCTTATATTATTGATTCATATTTTTCGGGGTGTAGCGTAGCCCGGTTATCGCGCCTGGTTTGGGACCAGGAGGTCGCAAGTTCGAATCTTGCCACCCCGACTTATAAAAGCCCGCAAACATTATAGTTTGCGGGCTTTTTTTGCTTTCACACTTAATAATCTAAAATGAACAGCATTTCACTTGTGGTAAAAAGTTATCGCTGTATATTTGTGCCTTGATTTTGATCCCGTAGCTCAGCTGGATAGAGCAGCTGCCTTCTAAGCAGCAGGCCATTGGTTCGAATCCAATCGGGATCACAAAGGCTCTTATTTCTACAATCTTGGTTTAACTCAATGAAAAACACTTTCATCATCATCGTTTTAAAATTCATACCATGGGTAGCCATTCCCGGGTTGTAATGTAGTTCCCTATTCCCTTCTTTCGTATTTCATTTTTATAAATCTTAAAACTATTCTTATATGAACAAAATTATTGTATTAGGTGCCGGTATGGTTGGAAGTGCCATGGCACTTGACTTAGCCCAAAAACACCCGATTACAGTTGCTGATCTGAATATAAGCGCGCTCCAAAAACTAAAAAAACGAAATGATAAAATTGAGATCATTCAGCTTGATGCTAAAGATAAGTCCGGTTTGTCTTCAGTGATCGAAAAATTTAATATTGTATTATCTGCTGTACCGGGCTTTATGGGTTATGCAACCTTAAAAACAATCATTGAGGCAGGCAAGAATGTAGTAGACATTTCCTTCTTCCCGGAGAATGCGCTTGAACTTGATGTCCTGGCAAAACAAAAAGGAGTTACTGCAATAGTTGATTGCGGTGTCGCTCCTGGCATGAGTAATCTTATTCTGGGTCGCTATAACGAAAAGCTGAAATTGACGGACTTTGAGTGCCTGGTAGGTGGCCTGCCTAAAGTAAAAAAATGGCCATTCAATTATAAAGCTCCCTTTTCACCTGTTGACGTTATTGAAGAATATACCCGACCTGCCCGGTATGTGGAAAATGGCAATGTTGTAGTAAAGCCTGCCATGTCGGATATCGAACATATTGAAATGGAAAATGTAGGAACGCTGGAATCCTTTAATTCCGACGGTTTGCGATCGATCATTTTTACAATGCCCCACATCCCCAATAAGAAAGAAAAAACACTCAGATATCCCGGGCATATTGAGAAAGTGATCGCTTTACGGGATTCCGGATTTTTTAGCACGACACCATTAATTTTGAATGGTATAGAAATTAAACCTCTTGATTTTACGTCCAGAATTTTGTTTAATGAATGGAAGCTCGGGGAAACAGAAGCAGAGCTGACTGTGATGCGGATCTCATTGTCGGGCTCGGAAGCTGGCGTTAAGAAAAACATCGTTTATCACCTGCATGATGAATATGATGCTGAAACCCAAATATCTTCAATGGCACGAACTACAGGTTATACAGCCACCGGCGCAATTAATTTACTGATTGAAAATAAGTTCAGCGACAAAGGAGTCTTCCCGCCTGAACTAGTAGGAAAAAATGAAGATTGCTTTAATTATATACTCCACTACCTGAAAAAAAGAAATGTAGTTTACAATAAAACCGAAACAATTATATAAATTATACTGGGAAAATATTTTTTTGTTGTTGGCAATTAATAGAAATTAACATCAGGAATGTTATATTTGTGTATACCCAATTGTAAATTTATGAGACTGAAATACGTTGGATTTTTATCCATTATTGGTATTACTATTGTGTGCCTCCTTAATGCCTGTAAAGGAAGTAAAAAAAGTAACGACCGGGCTAATGTCACGGTTCACATATTATCCGATCCGGAAATGCTGAACCCCATTAATTCAACAGATGCTTCAGCGAATGATATTGCGCGATTTATGTTCCAGTCGCTGAATGATATTGACTTTAAAACACTTGAACTGATACCTGTCCTTGCGGAAAAGAGGCCCACCATTGAAAAAACTCCCGAAGGACAATTAAGGTTTCATTATAGTATAAGACCGGAAGCTAAGTGGGATAACGGAAGTCCTGTCACAGCTAAAGATATTGAATTCACGTTGAAAGTGATCAAAAATCCAAAAGTTAACGACCCCAGTGCCAAACCATATTATGAGCATCTGGTTGATTTTATTTATGACAGCAGCGATCCATTAAAATTCACTATTGTATTCGATACTTCCTATATGCTGGCTGAACAAAACAGCGGAGACTTTTCTGTGCTCCCCGAGTACTTCTATGATCCAAAAGGTTTAATGAAAAAATTCACCATTAAACAACTGGACCAGGAAAAAGAAAAATTAGCGAATGATCCCGCTATTAATGAGTATGCCAGTGATTTCAATTCCGAAAAACGGATGCGTGAAAAAGAATTTGTTGGCGGCAGCGGTCCATATAAACTTGATGAATGGGTGACAGGCCAGCGCGTTGTACTAAAGCGGAAAGAAAACTGGTGGGGAGATAAAATAAAAGGAACAAATATTTATTTCGAGGCTAATGCGCCTAAATTAACTTATAAGGTGGTGAATGATATGACCAGCGCACTCGTAGCATTGAAAGCAGGCGATCTTGATGTAATGCGGGCAATTAAGCCAAAAGATTTTTTTGAATTGACAAAATCAGATAAATTTTTAGCGAAATACAATACATATACACCAATGGCATTAGTGTATAGTGTAATCTGCATAAACACCAAGCGACCGATCTTCGCCGACAGGAGAACACGTGAGGCGATCGCCCATTTGCTGGATATTGATAAAATGATAGAAACTATAATGTATGGCTATGCCAAGCCAGCTATAGGACCGATCCATCCGTCAAAAGGAAAAATATACAACAGTGATATTAAACCTTACGATTATAACCTTGATAAAGCCAAACAATTGCTCACTGAAGTTGGCTGGAAGGATACGAATGGAGATGGAACACTTGATAAAATGATCGATGGCAAGCATACTGAATTTGTGATTGACTATCTGTATAATTCAGGAAACGATTCCAGGAAACAAACCGGATTATTGTTACAGGAAGAAGCACGAAAAGTTGGTATCATAATTAATGTGCTTCAGCAGGAGTTCTCTATTTTTGTTGATAATTGCAGGTCACATAACTTTGATATCTGTTATGGCGCATGGATCGGCGCTCCTGTTCCTCCCGATCTGAAACAAATATATCACTCTCAATCGGCCTTAAACAAGGGATCAAATTACACCAGTTTCGGAACTCCCGAATCAGATGCCCTTATTGATTCAATACGTGTTGAGTTGGATGAAGAAAAGCGTGTTCGGATGTACAAAAGGGTACAGCAGATCATTCATGATGAGGTGGCCAGTATATTTTTGTACACACAAACCGAACGTATCGCGATCCATAAACGCTTCACTAATGCAGAACCATCTGTAATGCGCCCCGGTTTTTATGAGGCCGCATTTACATTATCTGAAAATAGCGGTAAATAAATTATCATTACTCTATGCTGAAATACCTGGCGAAAAGGCTTCTTATTTTTACCCCTACCCTCATCGCTATTTCACTCATTACTTTTATTATCAGCATCAATGCTCCCGGCGATCCTGTAGAGAGTATGCTCAATAAAAACTCGGGCGGCGACGGACAGCTTTCGGAAAAACAAGCCCAGGAAGGTGCATACAATGAATTAAGACATCAGCTTGGATTTGATCTGCCTGTGTTTTACTTTTCAATCGCAAATGCCACTTATTGTGACACTCTTTACAGGATCAGTAATGCGGGACACAGGGCTGTCCTGGAACGACTTGCATTTACAAACGGAAACTGGGACAGGGTTTCAAGCTATTACAGCGCCTTAAAAGAATTTGAAAACAGTTTATATAAGCTGCCCAGAACTGATTCAAGTTCATTACTAATAAATAAAGTAAGGGATAATGTTAATTCTCTTTATAACGAGCATGACAGTATTCACATACAGCAAATCATTAATAATACAAATACAATAGTTGAGGAAAATAAATTTATGCAGCCGGCTGCGGCATCTTTTTCAAAATTAAGATCATCCTATTCATTACTCCTGAAAGATCAAAGTTCCATTAAGAAATACATACCCACATTCCATTGGTATGGCTTCAACAACCAGTATCATCGTTGGTTGTTTGGTAATGCACCCTGGTTTGGGGAAATGCAATACGGACAAAATAAGGGCTTCATCAGGGGTGATTTTGGCATATCATATCAGGACAAACGGCCCGTATCATCGGTTTTGTGGGGTGCCATTGGCTGGACCATGACATTAAGCATTCTTTCGATGATCTTCGCTTATCTTATTGCGATACCGCTTGGTGTTATATCAGCGGTTGATAAAGGTACACTTAAAGAAAAAAGCATTACCACCACCCTATTCATGCTTTATTCTTTACCCAACTTCTGGATCGCGACACTTAGTGTGATTTTTCTTTGTGGCGGCGATTGGCTTTCGTGGTTCCCGTCGCCCGGAGCTGATGCTCCGTCAAGTGATGCACCCATAAGTGAATGGTTACCCGAAACAGTGTACCGCCTGGTACTCCCATTGATTTGCTGGACATACGGTTCACTTGCTTTTATATCGAGGCAAATGCGCGGGGGAATGTTGAATGTATTGGGACAGGATTTTATCCGTACCGCAAGGGCTAAAGGGTTAAACGAAAAACAAATTGTCTGGAAGCACGCTTTCAGGAATTCACTTATTCCGATCATCACGCTTTTTGCCAACATTTTCCCGCTTGCTATTTCCGGTTCATTTGTAATTGAATTTATTTTTTCAATACCCGGGA
>JACPDY010000074.1 GCA_016183775.1 Bacteroidota bacterium | reverse complement strand
TATAAAAGAGCAATATAATATAGAACTTAATGACATTGCGCTTGGAGCGGTCACCCCTAATTTCCTAACTGAGAACCTTCTTAACGAGATCAGCTGCTTCCTGTAGCTCTACAGCCGAGAAAACCTTTAATCCCGAATCAGCAATGAGCTTCTTGGCTTCAATCGCATTGGTACCCTGTAAGCGAACAATGATAGGAACTTTAATGTTTCCAATATTCTTATAGGCATCAACAATACCCTGTGCAACACGATCACAACGAACAATGCCACCGAAAATATTTACCAGAATAGCTTTTACATTGGGATCCTTCAGAATGATACGAAAGGCATTCTCCACACGCTCAGCATTTGCAGTTCCTCCAACATCCAGGAAATTGGCAGGGTCGCCTCCCGATAATTTAATAATGTCCATTGTGGCCATTGCCAGACCGGCTCCATTCACCATGCAGCCTACATTTCCATCCAGCTTTACATAGTTCAGACCGAATTTTCCGGCTTCTACTTCTGTCGCATCTTCTTCAAGTACATCGCGCATTTCAACATAATCCGGGTGACGAAACAACCCGTTATTATCAAGGCTTACTTTTGCATCCACGGCTATAATTTTATTATCAGAGGTTTTTAATACAGGATTAATTTCAAACATGCTGGAATCTGTTTGCTCATAGGCTTTATAAAGACTCGCAATAAACTTTGTCATTTCTTTGAATGCCTGGCCATCCAGTCCTAAATTGAATGCGATCTTACGACACTGAAAACCCTGTAAACCCACTTTAGGATCAATTTCTTCTTTAAATATTTTTTCCGGCGTTTTCTCCGCTACTTCCTCAATATCCATGCCACCTTCCTGCGAATAAACGATTGTGTTATGTCCTTTTTTACGATCAAGCAGAACACTCATATAAAATTCCTGAGGCTTACTTTCGCCGGGATAATAAACATCATTCGCGATCAAAACTTTATGAACGATTTTTCCCTGAGGACCGGTTTGGCGAGATACTAAGTTCATACCAAGGATTGCCTTGGCCTTTTCTTTAACTTCCTCAAGGGTTTTAGCGACTTTTACTCCGCCGGCCTTCCCGCGTCCTCCCGCATGCACCTGGGCCTTCACCACCCATATCTTTGTTCCGGTTTGTTCCTGTAGCTTTTTTGCGGCTTCAACAGCCGATTCAGGAGTTTCGGCAATAATGCCTTCACCTGTTGCTATTCCAAATTTTTTAAGAATTTGTTTTCCCTGGTATTCGTGAATGTTCATATTGCAATTGATTTTTATTCAATCAAAAGTAAAAAAAAATGAATACGATGATCCCCTTTGAATGATTAATTTATTTCTTTTTCTTCACATAGCCGAAATAAAGGTTGAAGCCAACTTCCAAATGACTTACTGCTCCGTTCATATCTCCACTTTCATAATGTTTAAATTGATCCAATGCAATATCTGCAGGGTCAAATGAGTGATTTATATATGTATAACTCACAAGAAACCCTATTCCAAAATGATCCTCCAGGATGAAATTAATGTTCTCCGTGATCTGCAGATAAGCTGTGTTAAACTCATCTTTAATAGTAGCAGGAGTAATGGTTTGTATCGAACTGAACTTGCCGAAACTCTGCCCGATCGAGATGGAGGTTGATAAAAATCCATGCGGTGTGAAATAATAGTCATAACCTATATTTAGTCCTGCCCAGTTAAGCTGAAATTGATTGCTTAACCGATATCCATTACCTGCTACCAGCTTATTGGTTGGTATCTTATAAAGCGAATTGCCACCGCATATACCGGCATAAAAATTTTTAAACAATTGAACATTCTGCGAACCGCTCACCGAATAAACTCCGATAAAGGTACTTTTAAACGCTTTGTTGGAAAGAGGATGGGGTACTAAACCATTAATTCGGGTATCAAACCTGTAAATGCCTTCAGTGATCTGCGCTTTTACAGAAAAGCAAGCCAAACATACAAAGGCTATAAAGGGATATTTGATTCTTTTACACACAAAGACCAGATTTACCTGAACAATAAACTTATAAAGTTTCGTTTTAGTATATAACCGACAAGTTAGCTAAAATTAGTATTTTTATGTATCTGTTATGATCAAACCGGTCCTCAAAAGTATTTTATTCCTCTTTTTGACTGCTTTAAGTTTTACTTCTTGCAGAAAAGATTCAAGTCAGCCAACGTGGGATGTTGATGTTTTGGCTCCTCTTATTAAATCAAGCCTGAGTATTAACGACTTAGTCACTGATTCGCTTTTAGTGAGCAACCCTGATAGTTCCATTAAAATTGTATACAATAGCGACCTTATTAATTTCTCGTCCGATACACTTGCGCAGGTGCCTGACACTACAGTAAGTTTTTCATTCGTTACACCCATACCTTATAGCTATAGTCCCGGTGATGTACTTATAAACAAAACCTCGGAGATCGATTTCGACCTGAGCGGCATAGAACTAAAGAAAGCAATCATTAAAACAGAATACATCAAATTGCATGTAGAGAACCGAATGGACAGTACGATTGTTTTTGAATATAAAATTCCATGCGCTACTCTCAACAGCATTCCTTTCTCCTTGTTTGACTCTGTTCCCGGAGGAAGCAATTTAGTCCCCGCTATTTATGATACGATTATTGATCTGGCAGGCTATACCATTGATCTCACGGGATTAACCGGTACCAAATACAACATTGTAACAACGCAGGTAAAAGCATACATTTCAAAGGCGGTGGATTATGTCACAGTAGCCCTCGATGACAGCCTGTTCATCACCAACAGCGCATACAGCATTAAGCCCGGATACGCCCGCGGATACCTGGGCCAAACCGTTGTTACAGTTGGTCCGGAGCAAAGTGATTTTACAATGTTTAAAAATATCAAGTCGGGCACCTTAAGCCTTCCTGACGTAAATGTAAAACTCGATCTTGAGAATTCGATCGGTGTTGACGCGCGGTTGAAGATCAGTAAAATAACTTCCATGAATACCAGGACCGGAACAAATGTAGACCTGGTCAGTTCTGCGGCGATCAATAAATCAATAAACATTAACAGGGCTGTTGAAACAGGAGTTATGGCTACACCAGTAATTCCAACTGTTCAAACGATTCTCCTGAACAGCGGCAACTCCAATATCAGCTCCCTGGTCGGCAATATGCCGGATAAATTAAGCTATACCATGCAGGTAAATGTAAATCCCCTCGGAAATATTTCGGGATCAAACGATTTTGTTTACTCGGATTACGGCATAAAAGCAAAAATGAATATCGAAATTCCATTGTCGGTTTTAGCTACCAACCTTACCTTATCAGATACACTGCTCCTTGATCTAAGCAGCATCCGGGAGCATGAAAAAATAAACAATGGCAATTTATATTTGTATACAGTGAACGGCCTGCCATTTGACGCCGCTGTACAGATCTATCTGCTGGATAATACTCTTTCAAAGACCGATTCGTTACTCGTGCCTCCAAACAATAATGTGGCAAGCGCTTTACTTGGTACAAATCTTAAAGTTTCGCAGCCGGTTAATACAAAGCTTACCATTCCCGTAACAAAAGAAAAACTCGACAAATTAGTGCATTCCGGAAAAGTATTGGTGGTGGCGCGTTTTAATACAGCTAACCAACCCAATCCTATAAGCCTTTACAATCACTACAAACTCGAGTTCAGATTAGTAGCGGATATCAACTACAGCTTTTCAACCAAAAAGTGAGAAAAATAATTTATATACTATTCGTTTTAAGTTGTACGGGCCTGTTGGCTCAGGACATTTATACTCCTTTCGATAAAAATTACCTCGGACATAAATCAACTTTAAGTGTAAATGCCGATTATTTTTTTAATTCGAACGCGATCACTGCTGAGTTTGTAAATACTTTTTATAAAAGCGGGAATATCACTACACCAATGAAAGACCGGGTGAGCAGTAACCTTATCCTTGAAAACCGTTTGGGCGCGGAGCTAAATTACTCTGTTTATTACAGGTATAAACCCGATACACTTTCTAAAAATTCCAAAATAAGTTTTTTTACCAGCCTCAAAAACCGAAACCATGTTGATGCGCGATTCTCCAATGACCTGTTCAAACTTGGCTTTTATGGCAACAAACAATTTGCAGGTGAAACGGCTGATCTTACAAACTTTAATCTGAACCTATACCAATACCAGCAATTCCAGGTTGGGATGACCAAAAAGATCAATAATGGCGAGGTGACCTATGCCCTTGGTCTCTCAGCACTTAATGGGCAGCAATATCAATCAATACATGCCAAAAAAGCTGAACTTTATACTGCATTGGATGGCCAATACATTGATTTTAACAGCAATATCATTTACAAACGGTCGGATACCGCCAACAGCAGCCTCGGAAGAAATAACGGAATGGGCTTCAGCATTGATGTATACGCCGATATTCCATACATGACAAAAGAAAACAGGGCAGAACGTATGACCATTGAACTGCGCGACATTGGCATGATATGGTGGAACGGAAATTCCGCTACCGCATCCGTTGATTCTATTCATCATTATGACGGGGTAAGCGTTGATAATATTTTTGAATTGAATAGTTCGGCATTCGGAAACACTAACGCCGACAGTATATTAAACAAAAATGTAAAGTTTTCTCCCGGTAAAATTATCACAACCCTTCCGGCGGTATTTCATTTTAACTCTTTATCCACTGTTGGCAAATGGCAGTTCTCTAAGGGCATCCGCTTTATATTCAATGCCAACAATAAATTCAACATTTATTTTATTGTTAACCGCTATTTAACACCAAAACTCATGGTAAGCCTCGGTCTTGCTTATGGAGGTTACAGCCTGTTCAACACTAATACCGGCTTAGCCATTGATTTTGGAAAAGGGTTTATGCTTCGTGCTTATAGCAATAACATAGAAGGTTTTATAGTTCCCAAACTGGCTACGGGACAGGGTGCAGCATTATCATTAACAAAGAGTTTTTAAATAAAAATGGGTATAAAATATTTATTCTTTATTGTATTTACAGCGGCGTCAACCTGTTATGCCGCATCAATACAGTTTAAACATTCCATTGGCGGCAACTCTCCTGATCACGGATACTGCGCGAGGCAAACATACGACAATGGATATATTGCCGTTGGTACCACCAGCAGCTTTACAAATGGAAACTCAGATATATATGTTGTACGAACCGCGGCTCGACCGCTGGGGAAATAAAGTCTGGGAAAAAACCTATGGCGGTACCGATTGGGAATTTGCTTACAGCATACACCAAACAAGTGACGGAGGATTTATTATAGCCGGGGGCACATACAGCTACGGAAAAGGTAGTGAAGACATGTACCTTATTAAAACGAACATAACTGGCGACACTACGTGGACAAAAACATTCGGTGGACGATACGATGATGAAGCAAGATCAGTGCGGGAGACTGCTACAGGTGATTTTATACTGACCGGCTTCACTAAAAGTTTTGCAGATACTACGGGCGGAGATGCTTATGTGGTAAAAACAAATTCAACCGGAGATACATTATGGACAAGGAGTTTTGGCGGACTAAAAGAAGACCTTGCCAATGATATCATTGAATGCAAAAACGGCGATTATGTTTTTTGCGGACGTAGTTACAGCTATTGTAGCAAAGATGCCAATATGTACCTTACAAGGATCTACAATAACGGATCGATCAACTGGCAGATTTCAAATGGCCTGCTTAAAGATTCTATTTACGATAGCCTAGAGGGATTGGTTGAACTGCAAAACGGAAACCTTGCTTGTATAGGTGTTACCTTCTCTTACGGAGGAGGAAAGAATGAAGGCTATTTGCTTATTACAAATAGTTCAGGAGGTTTTATTGACGGCCCAACTTACGGCACCGGTGGCAAAGATGAATGTTACTCTGTTGCGATTACACGCGATAAGGGATTTATTATCTGTGGCTTTACAGACTCAACAAAAATTGGCTTTAACGCTCCTAACTTATTTCTCATTAAGACCGATTCAACAGGTCAGCTGCCTAAAATGAAATTCTGGTTTTCTGTTAATGATATAAATAATGGTCAGATCAACTCCATTACCTACCCCAACCCATTCACAGTTCAAACTCATATTACGATCACTTCTAATGAAGAAATTCATCCTACAGACCTTAACCTGGTGCTATCCGATATCAGCGGGCGAATTTGCACTCCCACCTATAGAGTGATGGACTCCGGGAACAAAAGTATTGAGTTGCAAATGGACAAAGGAAATTTGCAGGAAGGAATCTATTTTGTCCGGTATTTCCTAAAACAGCAATGTGTTGGAGCTTCTAAGGTAATTATCGAATAAGTCTTTACAGATAATACGATTGATTAAATTCCGCATCGCTGACACACACTTTTTCCCTAAGTGAAAAATATATGAAATTAGAATTTTTAAAAAATATTACTGAGTATAACGAACATGCAGTCCGGCTATTCGACTTCAATTCGTTGCAGGCAAAAGAATTTCGCCAGGCTATTAACGAGTTGATTGCAAACCATGAAGATCACATAGATTTAACCTCTCTTGGTTTTATTCAACCCATAAATTGCAAACTTACCCTTCGTGTTGGCGAAAGTGACGAAGGAATATCAACAGTTGATGATCATAATTTCTTTTGTGATCTCACAATAAACAATTACAAAGACATGATACAACTGGTAGAGCCATTCTGCAGAAGAGAATCAAGCGGTTATCAATGGCTTTATGACATTGACACTCCAATTGACTTTTTATTTTCTGCGGGGAAAGAAATGCCTGAAGTTGGTGTACCTGACGATCAGTATAAATGAAAAAAACAATAGCGATCATAGGCAGCGGCCCTTCCGCCCTATTGTTGGCAGCCACACTTGATCAAAACCTGTTTGACATTACCATCTATGAACGAAAAGCGGCTCCCGCGCGCAAATTCTTAGTGGCAGGTGACGGAGGTTTTAATTTAACACATTCCGAAGAGCGGGAGCAATTTATTTCACGTTACACCCCGAAAATATTTTTAGCTGATAGTATTCGCTCATTCACAAACACTGATCTGCGCAACTGGCTAAAAGATATTGGTATTGACACCTATGTCGGAACAAGTAAAAGAGTATTCCCGGTTAAGGGAATAAAACCAATTGATGTACTCAACGCTATATTAAATGAGTTGAAGAAAAAGCATGTTACGCTGCTGACAGAATACACATGGAAAGGCTGGAACAGCAATAATGAGCTTATTTTCGAACACGATAAAAAAGAGCATTTTATAAAAGCGGGTATTGTTGTGTTCGCGCTCGGGGGTGCCAGTTGGAGTATTACCGGTTCAGACGGTAGTTGGACAAACTTATTTGAACAGAAAAGGATCACTATCGTTCCGTTTCAACCTTCCAATTGTGCTTATAAGATCGAATGGGATAAAAAATTTAGAGATCAGGCTGAAGGTTCTTCATTAAAAAACATTACTATCACCTGCGATAATGTTATAAAAAAAGGAGAGTTGGTAATTACACAATTTGGATTAGAGGGCGGAGCCATTTACGGATTAAGTCCACAGATACGTAAACAACTTAATGAAAACAATACCGCGGTTGTGTTTATCGACCTGAAACCGGATTTTACAAAAAATGAAATAAAAAATAAACTAAGAAGCAAAGGGAACAGATCATACACAAAACAATTGAAGGACGAATTGAATTTAAACGACGTACAAATTGCACTGCTAAAAACTATTCTAACAAAAGAAGAGTTCGTTAATCCGTTAATTCTTGCTGATAAAATAAAACATTTACCCTTAAAAGTAGCAGCCATGGCTCCGATCGATGAGGCTATTTCTACAGTCGGTGGTATTTCACCGGAAGAAGTGGATGAATATTTTCAATTAAAAAAATTACCCAGCCATTTTTGCATTGGTGAAATGCTGGATTGGGACGCACCAACCGGTGGTTACTTACTACAGGCCTGTTTTAGTATGGGAAACTACCTGGGCAAATACCTTAACTCCAATTGAACAGTAGATCAATCAACATAGAAATAATACCGACGGACTACCTATTCCGACCCATCAAATTGGTATTATATCTGCATAATACGTAAAATCCCTTCATCAACTAAGTCTCCTGATCAATCTAATATTTTTCATAATATATTGAAAATCAATATATTGTTAAAAAATATTTAGAAATTAACAAACCCTGTTTAAAACTAAATGGGTTCAAAAAGTAAAAAATTGCAACCTTTAATCAATTGACTACGTATAAATACGCAGTTGGTGTGGTCATAAATCAAAACAATTTAAACTATGAAAACAGTTATACATAGTAAGCTTATGATCATATACCTGTTTTTAAGTTCAGGTGTTTTTGCCAATAATCTTACTGTCACTAACGCCAAACTAGTAGGTTCCAATCAGGCGGAGCAGTATACAATGGTTCAATTTGATATTTCCTGGGAAAATTCCTGGCGCACAAGCGCGGCCCCAAATAACCGGGATGCCGTATGGGTGTTCATAAAATTTCGTATCTCGGGTGGAAGCTGGCAGCATGCTTGGTTAAATAGCTCCGGACATACAGCACCTACCGGATGTACAATAGATATTGGTTTATTGACACCAGATTCTCCTTTTAATTCTACAACTAACCCGGGACTTGGCGCATTTATTTACCGTAGTGCTGATGGAACCGGAACTTTTTCACTGACTGGTGTGCAGCTGCGTTGGAACTACGGAGCTAATGGCTGCGCGAATGCCGATGTAGCGGATGTCCAGGTTTACGCTATGGAAATGGTATATATACCCCAGGCAAGTTTTTATGTGGGAAGCGGTGGAACAGAAAGCGGTAGTTTTACAGATGGATCGTGGAGTGCGGGCAATACAATACCTTACCAGATAACATCAGAAGATGCTATGGTAATGGACTCGGTTCCCGGAAGCTTATTTGCAAAGAGTGCGATAAGTACAATTTATCCCGGCACAACCAGACCCGTAACTCTTCCGGCAAGTTTCCCGAAAGGCTATAAAGCATTTTATTGTATGAAACATGCCATCACCCAGCAAGGTTATGCAAATTTTTTGAATACACTTACCCGTACCCAACAAGCTTCAAGGGTAGCTACTGTGCTTTATGATACCACAACATGGCTTCAAAGATGTTATGTAATGCGAAACAGCTCTACAATTAATTTCAGGCAGGGTATAAGATGTGACACTGCATTTGCACCTTACATCCCCCTCACCTTTGTTTGTGATTATGCAGGAGGCGGTACTTTGCAATATGTACCCCCACCAATAAATGCAACTGTATTACGGGGAAACTGGGTTGGTGGAGAAGCCAACGATGGTCTCGGGAATGAATGCAACTGGTTGTCGTGGCTGGATGTTTTGGCTTATCTGGATTGGTCGGGCCTCCGGCCAATGACTGAATTAGAATACGAAAAAGTCTGTAGGGGTGACCAGGCACCTGTGGCCAACGAATACGTATGGGGTAGTACAACAGGGGCTACAGCTCCCACAGGACTGACTAATTCGGGTGAGATTACTGAAACGGCAAGCAATGCCGGGGCCAATCAATCCTATAATGCTGCTGTTTGGGGTACCATGCGTGTCGGAGCTTTTGCAGGTGCAGGTACCACTCGCGAACAAGCGGGAGCCACCTATTATGGTGTATTAGATTTGGGAGGCAGCACCTGGCACATGATAGTTCCTGTGGCAAAACCATTAGCCCGCGCCTTTACAGGAGATCACGGAAATGGTTTATTGAATAGCTCAGGTCATAATGATGTTGCATCATGGCCGGGTACAGGCGGTTATAACCCGGGCTCAACTTCGCTTCAAGGTTATGGCTTCAGGGGAGGAACTTGGTATCGTGATGCTTCTTACCTGACCACTTCAAGCCGGGGAGCAGCAGCAAGCGGAAATGGTCTGCATTCATTTCGTCACGACTCACAGGGAGGACGCGGCGTGCGTACAGCGCCATAAGATTAGTTGAGTAAAATTGAAAAAGTAAACAATGAAAAGAATTTACACATACCTGATATTACTTTTAACTTTACCCTTAACCACAAAAGCTCAGTATTTTGGCGGGCAGGGCCGCGGGGATGTTATGGCAACAATATCCAGTGTTTATTTACCCATTGAACTCCTGAATTTTAATGCTATAGGGCAGACTGACAAGGTCCGCATATACTGGCGCACGGCGAGCGAAACAAATAATAATTTTTTCACTATTGAGAAATCACTAAATGGTACAGATTGGAAAATGATCGGTACTGTTAAAGGTGCGGGCAACTCAACACGAATAATAAACTATGAAAGTTTTGATCATGAACCTGTAATTGGTATTCAATACTACAGGCTGAAACAAACCGATTTTGACGGAAAGTTTAAATATTCTAAATCGGTTGCAGTGGATTTCAAAGACGCTTTCAGTTTCAGTTTATATCCTAATCCTGTTCAGCCAAACAGCAGCGTTTATCTCAACCTTAATATGGGCGCAGACGATGAACAACCCATTATTGTAGTAGTTTATGATTCGATGGGAAGAGAAGTGCTGTCCAAAGTAACCAATATAGATAAGAACAGTAGTGGTCAGCTCACAGCAATAGACCCTTCAAATACTCTTTCTCCGGGTGTATATATTATTTCAGCGACATCGGATAATTCTATATATAAACAAAAACTGATTATCAGGTAATTTGTGCTGTTTAGTTAAATGCGCTTAATGCATAATAGTTCCTAATGTATGTTCAATACAATACCATTAACACTGAAAAATTGAATACTAAAAAATATGTTTTTAAATATCCGATTCGTTAAAAATTTTATTTTAAGAACCTTGTTTAAAAATACAACGCCTGTCTTATTTGCTTTTATTATACCAACCTTATCATTCGCTCAACCGGCAAATGATAATTTTGCAAACGCAACTGATATAACTTCGATTATTAACGGATGTTCAGCTAATGCTGCCTACACCACTGTTAATGCAACAGCCGACCAGGCAGCAGGCACTTGCGCTGCAAACGGGCCGAATTATAATGTTTGGTTCAAGTTCACAGCTACAGCAACAACATATATAGGCATTCAACTTCAGACAGGAGGAGCACTGGGATCATTACAATACGATTGGGTAACATTATGGGATGGGTCGCTTAACCAACTTTCATGCTCCGGTTACAACGGCCAGCAATATGGAACTCAACACGCAAGCTACCTCGGGCTTACACCGGGAGCAACGTATTATATTTCGGCGGATAATTATGTCGGGGCCGGCTACAGAGGAACATTCAAGTTATGCCTGAGCGATGTTATTGATTATAACTTTAAAGAAGGAGCAACTGATCTAACCTCTATTATCAACGGATGTTCGTCCGATGCGGCATATACAACCTATGGAGCATCTGGGGATAGGTCGGCCGGAAGTTGCGCCCCAAACGGCCCGAATTACAACAGGTGGTTCAAATTTACTGCTACGTCCACAACATTCATGAAGATCCAGGCTATAACGGGAGGAAGTGCCGGCTCAATGCAATACGGATGGGTTACATTGTGGGATGCTTCACTTAATCAACTATCATGCTCACCTTACATTGGCCAGCAATACGGAACTCATCAGGCCAGCTATCTTGGACTTACTCCCGGATCCATCTATTATATCTCAGTAGAAAATTATGTAGGACTTGGTTACAGGGGAACATTTAAAATGTGCCTTAGTGATGCCGTTGACTACGACTATAAAGTCGCCGCGGTTGACGTGACATCATTGATCAATGGATGTTCGGCGGATGCCGCGTATACAACCATAGGTGCGACTGCAGATCAAACAACAGGCAGCTGTTCTCCAAATGGGCCTAATTACAACAGGTGGTTTAAATTCACTGCCACAGCCTCAACATTTATAAGGGTACAGGCTATAACCGGAGGGTCCGCAGGATCAATGCAATTCGGATGGGTTACATTGTGGAATTCTTCTCTCACACAAATTGCATGTTCGCCATATATAGGCCAGCAATATGGAACACATGAAGCAAGTTACCTTGGGCTTACTCCCGGTGCAACATATTATGTTTCGGTGGACAACTATGCTGGATTTGGTTATCGCGGCACGTTTAAATTGTGCCTGAATGATGCTGTTGACTATGATTATAAAGTTGCCGCAATTGATGTAACCGCTTTGATCAACGGATGCTCGGCCGATGCAGCTTATTCAACAATAGGAGCAACCGCAGATCAGGCAGCAGGCACTTGTGCTGCTAACGGCCCCAATTACAACAGGTGGTTTAAATTCACAGCTACAGCATCAACTTTCATAAGCATACAGGTTAAAACCGGAGGCTCATACGGCTCCATGCAATTCGACTGGCTGACACTATGGAATTCGTCTCTTACCCAGGTAGCGTGTGCTGCATACAATGGTCAACAATACGGAACCCAGGAGATTAGTTATCTTGGACTTACCCCCGGAGCTACATATTATATTTCTGTGGATAACTATGCAGGACTTGGATACAGGGGTACTTTTAAGTTGTGTCTGAACGATGTGGTTGATTATAATTATAAAGAAGGTGCTATTGATGTAAGTTCCCTGATCAACACCGCTTCAGCCAATGCTGCATACACAACAATAGCAGCAACACCAGACAGGTCTGCAGGCACATGTGCCGCAAACGGACCAAATTACAACAGGTGGTTCAAATTCACTGCTACAGCAACAACATTCATGGAAGTTGGGGTATTAACCGGTGGAACCGCAGGATCCATGCAATTCGACTGGGTAACATTATGGAATTCATCACTTACTCAATTGGCATGTTCTCCTTATGTCGGCCAGCAATATGGACTTCAGGTGGCCAGCTATACCGGACTCACTCCTGGCGCAACATATTATATCTCCGTGGATAATTATGTGGGACTTGGATACAGAGGCACATTTAAATTGGGTCTGCGTGATGGTAGCGGGGTGAATTATTATTGGGTAGGCAATGGAGGAAACTGGAATGACATGAATCATTGGGCCAGTACATCAGGAGGAGCGGGAGGCGCTTATTATTCACCACCTTCAGCTTTAGATAACGTGTATTTTGATGCGAATTCTTTCAGCTCTGCAGGCCAAACCGTTACAATTAATGTAAATGCCACCTGCAAAAATCTGAATTTAACGGGTGTACTTAATAATCCGACTGTAGCAGGCTCCAACACCTATTCATTTACATGTTCAGGTTCATGGACATGGGCAACAGCGTCATTAACTTTTGCAGGTAATGTTACCTTTAATGGCACTGGCTTACTCACACTAACTACTGCCGGACAAACCTTTAACGGAAATGTAACGTTCAACTCAGCGGGAGGAACTTATACAGTACAGGATTTTTTATACGCAACCAATCCCACTTACGGGCAAATTGGTCTACAGAACGGTACATTAAACACAAATGGTAAACCTGTTAGCTGCAGAGTACTAAATTGTAATATAGTTGATAATGTCCGCACACTTGACTTGGGCGCATCAAGGGTAGATATATCCGGATCGGGAACAGCCTGCGACTTTAGGGGAAACACAGCAAACTTTACGCTATCATCCACGGCTGCCAGTCAGATCTATCTTAATTATGCGGGGGCAGCGACGATCACTATGGAGGTCGGATCGAAAGCTAAAACAATACCAAACATAAATGTTTTTTATTGCACAGGAAGGATTCAAATTACGTCCGGTTCTGTTGCAACCACATCTGAACGTATCACATTCCGGGATATAACAACTCAGGATGTTTCACCTTTGGATACCGCGGCATTTTTATATATTGATAATTCCAGTGTTAATACGAATCAAAAAACATTCGGAAATATTACGTCCAGCAGATTTGTTTCCATTTCCGGAGCAAATGGTACAACATGGGGCGCAGCCGATATTATGCAGTTTACTGGAACTGTAAAGGTGGGCGACTTTCAGATCTACGGTGATTATGCTGAAGTAACCGGATCATTTATACAAAGCAGATCAGCAACTGCTGCCACACCTACATCATACAAATCACCTGGGGGTAAAACTTCAATCTTTTATTCAAAAGTCCGGTTGATGAGTAGTTTTACAGTAGGTCTTGGCCCCGAGCCTGTATTCGGGCTTCCATCGGGTAGTGTTGTTACAAGGGCAATGGATGAGATACGAATTCTGGGAAATATATATATTAATAATGCAACCGGTATTACGTATGGATTAAAAGATAATTACACTTTTACGCTTTACAAAACAGCTACATTTTCCGGTAACATAATTACCTCGGCTAATACCATTGCCACTTTCGCAACAACTGCAACTGCGAATACAGTTACATGCTCCGGAACTATAACAACAGGAACGGGTTCGACCTTAACAATAGGTAATGAACAGGCATGCACCCTTGCTCTTGACAGCCTTGTTGCCGGAACCAACTCTTTTGTTTCGATTTTACCGGCTACCACTGCAGGAACAAGCAGTATCAATGAATTTATTATGAACACCAAAAGCACAATCCAGTTTGGCGCGAGCGGAACCAGCACACATACCATTGGAAGACTTACTTATGTTGGCAGTTGTAACGGATGGAGCATAATTCGCAGTTACACGCCGGGAACTGCTGCTAAGATAGCTTTCACAAATGCACCAAGTATAAACTATGTACAGTGTAAGGACCTGAATATTACAAGTGCAAACTTTACAGTTAATTCCGGTATAAATCAGGGTAATAATACCGGAATAACATTTAATGCCTCGCCTGGAGCGGTATCGTATTATTGGGTTGGAGGAACTGCAGGCAACACCAAAACAGGAACCTACTCCACCGGAAATAATAATAACTGGTCAAATCCGGATAACTGGTCGTTAGTTTCTGGCAGTTATACGGGCACAAACCAATGCGTTCCAAGTCCCCAGGATAACGCATTATTTGACGTGAATTCATTTACATCTGTAACTAACAAAACCTGTGACATTGATCAGGTATATACTTATATAAACGATCTTAATTGCACCGGAGCTACTGCCGGAAGTTTTTTTGATAATGGTATTTCCAGTTCATTCAGAAGAACATTCTTTGTTTCGGGTAATGTTACTTTAGTGGCAAACATGACAAATAATTACGAGGGTGTATTCTATTTTAATGCCGGCACCGCTAAAACAATAACAAGTAATACACAACAGTTCTACGGCCCTATGGTTTTTGATAATTCCTCAGGAGATTGGACGCTTGCTGATAATACAAACATTAATTGCCAGGCAGGATACGGATATTACGCAGATTTTATAATGCTTAACGGAACTGTTCATGCAAATGCGACAACTATAAACCTTGAGGGTGACTTTAATGTTAAAACCAACTTTTTATGTGGTACAGGAAAAGTAGTTTTCGACGGTGCCGCGGCACAAAATCCACTGGATCAAAACATCGACACACAATCATCTTTCTATGACCTTATCATACTCAGGGCAAACGGCACTACACAAAGCAGTTGGGTGCTTGATAATACGACCATCACTATTACTCATAATTATTTAAATACGTCGGGGTTCCATTATGATGGAGGATATCAGATCACGGGCAATGCGGCCAACACGTTTATTATGTCCTCCGGATCGAGGCTGTTCCTTGGAAGTGGTTCATCGGCAACACTGTTTCCAACCAGTTATGTTGTAGCAAATATTTCTCTCGATCCGACAAGTACCGTTTACTTTGGTGCAGAAGCCAATCAAACAGTTTCGGGTGTACCCGATTACGGAAACCTCTACCTCGTTAGATTTTTACCCGGAGTAACTGTTTCAGGAACAACTTTAAGAACGAAAACACTTACTGAAATTGTTACTGTCAATACTTCCATATATATGGCATCTTATGTAAACTTTTATGACGCTGGTTTCCAGATCAGTTACGATGCTGCCGGTCCGAATGCTACCATAATGGAAGCCAATAGCCAGTTTACGCTGGGTTCTGCGGGTACTGCTACTTTGTTTCCTGTAAATTACACTGCCGCATTGGTCGACTTCACTCATCCTTCAACGGTCGTTTATAATGCCGGCTTGAACCAAACCATACAAGGCCTCTTTGGTGCAGGTACCGCCAGTTATTCTCATTTAACATGTAGCAATTCTCCGGCAGCAGCTGCAACCAAAGTATTAAATGCAAATACTGTAATACGTGGAAATTTATTGATCGATCCGAGTAATGTAATGGATGTAACTGCTTTTAATTATTCAATTACGCTGGCGGGTAACTGGACCGACCTTGGTAGCTTTACCGAGCGGCTCGGCATGGTCACATATAATGGATCGGCCCTTCAAACTATGAGCGCGGGTGCAGCAGGTGCAGGAACCGAAACCTATTATGATATTACTTTTAATAATACAGTTACGCCAACTGTAGCAAATGGTTCTGTTACAATAGCATCGGATATGGTCATTACTCACTCAGGCACGTTTACAGATGGTGTAGTTACCGCCAACCCAACAACAAAACTTACAATATTTAATGATGATGCCACAACAAGCGGGGCCAGTGACAATTCATTCGTTGATGGTAAGGTGAGAAAGATAGGTGATGATATATTTGTATACCCTACAGGAGATTACATTACTACTACCAAATATGGACCAATCGAAATTTCCATGCCATCTCTTACTACTGATCATTTTACAGCTCAATACTTCAATAAAAGTCCTAATGTTCCTTATACCAGAACGCTTAAAGAAGTTACAATAAATCACGTAAGCAGTGCTGAATATTGGATATTGGACCGGACAAACGGCGCTTCAAATATCACCCCAAAGCTTTATTGGGATTCACCGCGAAGCGGTGGAGTTGCAACGCTGTCTTTACTAAGAGTAGCAAAATGGGATGGAACAAAGTGGATAAACCTGGGTGCACTTAACGTGAGCGGCAATACAACCGCAGGAACCCTGCAAACAAGTAGTACTGTGACTTCGTTCAGTCCGTTTACTTTAGCTACAGATGAATCAGGTGATGCAAGCGACAATCCTTTGCCGGTAGAACTGATCAACTTTACAGCCAAAGCTGTTGATAACAGGTATACACAATTAAACTGGACAACCTCAACGGAAACAAACAACGACTATTTTACAATTGAAAGATCAATAGATGGCATCGACTGGAAAATTATCGGAACAACTAAAGGTGCCGGAAATTCATCACAAATACTGAACTATGAAAAATTTGATATGGAACCAGTTATTGGCATTCAATATTACAGATTAAAACAAACTGATTATGATGGTGCATATCAATATTCGGTATCGGTTGCCGTAAATTTTAAAGACACGTTTTATTTTAGCTTGTTCCCTAACCCAGTTTATCCAAACACAAGCGTTTATCTGAATTTAGCAGGAGTTATTGAGGATGGCCACCCCATTCTGGTGGTAGTGAATGACGCAATGGGAAGACAGGTCTTATCCAAAGTTATTGTAGTGGACAACAATAACAGCGGACAGGTCACGGCTATCGATCCTTCAAATACGCTTTCTCCGGGAGTGTATATTATATCTGCGACATCGGATAATTCTATTTATAAGCAAAAATTAATTATCAGATAGAAGTATCTGCATTAATCTGATTCATAAACCAATTTTTACTCATTACTGTTTCGTAAACGTGTTTAAATCATAAGCATGAAGGAGAAATGGTCACCCCTCTACTTCCCAAACAAACCCTTCAACTTTTTCTTCGCTTCATCAGCGGCCTTTTTTTTCGCCTCATCGGCAGCCTTGTTTGCGGCATCTTCCGCTTCCTTTTTCAGACGGTCGGCTTCGGCTTTGGCTTTATCTTCGGCTTCCTTTTTCAAACGGTCGGCTTCGGCTTTGGCTTTGTCTTCCAGCTCTTTCTTTTTCTTGTCAATTTCTTCTGTGACTTTGGCTTTCAGATCTTCCTTTACATTGCCTGCGGCATCCTTCAAGCTGGTTTTAACAGTAGGGTTCATTACAGTGCCGCCAAACAAGGCTTTCAGACTGATGTTGTCGCCCACACTTAAGTCAGCTCCTTTGCTGTTGGCCTGCGAAACCAAACCGCTTATTACGCTATTAGCCTGTGAACCTAAAGCCGAACGCGGCATTTGCAGATCCCAGATATAATCAATAGTCTGGTCGAACCCGTTCGACCCTCCTATCTTTCCTTTTACATCACCCAGTTTAAAATCAAAGGGATCAACTTTTACACGGCCATCCTCAAAACGGAAACTCAGATCGAGATCACTGAAATCGGCCTTTTTAAATTTTTCCATCTTCAGGGCATCGGCCAGTTTATTCATCGGCCCGAAGCCTTCCACTTTAACAGCTTTGGTTTGCAATTTGCCTCCGCCTGTAAGTGTGTTCATTACCGGCATCATTTTTTTATCGAGGGCGGCAATAAAATCAAGCTGGGTGGAGAATTTACCATTGGCATATTTACCAACAGGTGCCAGCTTTTGAACGGTATTAAATGTTTTGAAGGTTTTCTCTACATTCAGATCTTTCGCGTCGATCTTAAAATTAATGTTGGGTTTGTTCACATCCTTTGTATCGTAATAACCGCTGAGTGCCATTGATCCCTCAATGGTTGTAGTATTCATTTTCAGATTTTGCAGATCGATCCTTGAATCTTTGATAACCACTTTTCCCTCAATGTCGGATAACTCGAGGTTGGTATAAAGCAATTTGCCGATACTGGTAGTTAAAGTAAAATCAATATTGGCCGGAACCGGTATAACCGACATTGAAGCGGTATCCGCCGGAGTTGGTGTTTGCCCCTCGGTTGAACCGGTCATGAACTGGTTCAGGTCCATCAGGCTCGATTTCATGTTAAATGTACCCGTTAACAATTGTTCTTTAAATACATATTGCAGAAGGTTATCAATGCGGCCATCGGCCTTAATATCACTCTTGCCCATCTTCGCGTCAAAGCCGGCCAATTCAACAAACTTTGGTGAGAAGTTGAGTGTCATTGATTTCAACAATACATCGTAATTATCTTTTTCACTCTTGTAATTTACATCCATCACAATAAGCTGGCCTTTGGCATCAAACTCTTCATATTTTCCCTGTTCAAGTTTTGAAACACGGCCTTTCAGTTTCAGGTCGGCTGTGATGTTTCCATTCAATTCATCACCTTTATCCATCGGCACAACATCTTTCAGGCTGGCCAGGTTAACACGACCAATTATCGATCCATCAATATTAGCATCCGAAACAGGCGTGGTAACATGCATCTTCACATCAACAGGGTTTCCGGCCATCTCCACATGGAATTTATGTATGTCGATAATGGTGTTGTCGGGTTTGCCGTCTTTGTTGTCTACTTTAATATCAACCGTAATATCTTTTACCGCTTTAGGTAATGATGGGTACTGGAACATAGCATCGTTGATCATTACATGAACACCGAAAGCCGGCATTAGCTTATCATTGTAAATACCTTTTACAAAACCATCGAATGCAAGTTTTCCTGAGGTTTTAACTGTGGCGAAATCTTTTGAATAAACAGCGGGGATGAGCGACAAAAAACTTTTGAATTCACTCTGATTGGCTTTGAATTTAATATCCATGTCCATGTCGTCTTTGGGCATGGCGAAATAACCGTCAACACCAAATGATAATTCATTCAGGGCAATTTCGTTCTGCTTAAATGTGAACTTAAAATTCGGCATATCGGCAGCCAAATCAGCTTTCAAATTTGTTTTCACTTTGTTTAAATAGGTAACTCCTTCATACGTGGTGGTAAACTGCTCCATAGAAGTGAGTGTTTGAAGATCAAACAGGTCTTGTGTAAAATCTCCGCTCAACGTATGATTGAGCCCTTTAATTGTAGTATTAAAATTCATGGAGGCATCGTTATAAACGAGATAACCCTCCTTAATTTCAAACTTGCTTAGTTTCATTTTAAACTTTGCGGGTTCAGAAGCTGCTTCCGGTTTCGCGGCGCTGTCAGCTTTAGTTATATCCCAGTTCGCCTTACCATCCTTTAATACCTGTGCGTTAATGCGGGGATGATCAAATACAATTGATCGGATGCTGTATTGCTCACCTTTAATAACACTCATCAGGTCGAGCGACACAGTCAGATTTTTTGTGCTGAACAAGGTATCACCTTCAAACAACCCGACATTCGCGATACTTACATCATTGATCGACAATGTGAATTTCGGGAAACTGCTGATGAGTGTAAGGTCGAACTTACCGAAATCAACTTTGGCATTGAGACTTTTGTTGGCCTCCTCTTTCACCTTCGCGATGATCTTATCCTTAAAAATAAACGGAGCTGAAATGATCAGTACTATTAAAATTAAAAGGACGATACCAGTCCACTTGAGAACTTTTTTCATGATTATTTATTTTATAGTTTTTTTGTGTGCCGGGTCATGTTGAACTCCGTCGAAATATGTGGGAAGCTTTGCCTGTAAGCAACCGCACTACCTTTATTTTAAAATGACTTAATATGTAATTAAAAATTTGTCGTTTTATTTCTTAAAATATGATCGACCAATACCAAAGCCGCCATCGCCTCAACAATAGGTACCGCGCGGGGCAATACACAAGGATCGTGGCGACCCTTGCCTGCCATTTCAACTTCTTCTTTCTTTGAATTGATGGTAGTTTGCTTTTTCATAATGGTGGCAACAGGTTTAAAAGCGACACGGAAATAAATATCCTCGCCATTGCTTATCCCGCCTTGTATGCCGCCGGAATGATTTGTTTTCGTATGTACTTCTTTATTTGAAACGACAAACTGATCGTTGTGCTCAGAGCCTTTCATAGTTACACCATCAAAACCCGAACCGTATTCAAAACCTTTTACCGCGTTTATACTTAACATGGCTTTGCCAAGATCGGCATGCAGCTTATCGAAAACAGGTTCACCCAGTCCGGGTGGAACTCCGGTAGCTACGCATGAAATAACGCCTCCAATGGTATCGCCATCCTTGCGCACCTGTTCAATACGATTGATCATTGTCTCTGCGATCAGCGCATCGGGACAACGCACAATATTGCTGTCCGTTTTTGTCAGATCGAGTTTACGGTAATCCTTCATCAGCTTTATTTCGCCTACCTGCGAAGTGTAAGCGTTTATGGCGATCCCGTATTGCTTTAAAATTAATTTCGCGATGGCGCCTGCCACTACCCTGCTCACCGTTTCGCGGGCCGAGGAGCGTCCTCCGCCTCTATGATCACGAATCCCGTATTTTACATCATAAGTATAGTCGGCATGCGATGGACGATAGGAATCCACATTATGGTCATAATCTTTAGAACGCTGATTTTCATTCCGGATGATAAAACCTATTGGTGTACCGGTGGTTTTACCCTCAAAATTACCTGAAAGGAACTCCACCTTATCGCCTTCTTTGCGCTGGGTAACAATATGAGATTGGCCTGGCCTTCTCCTGTCCAGTTCGTGCTGAATAAAATCAAGATCAAGGGCCAATCCCGAAGGACAGCCATCAATAATTCCACCCAAAGCTTCGCCATGCGATTCACCAAAAGTGGTCAACTTAAAAAGTATTCCGAAAGTATTACCTGCCATGCAAACAAAAGTACGGATTTTGAAGATTAAACAGGGTATTCGTTTATTAATATTAAGCCATCCAGATGGCAAGCGCTTTCAAACGACGGAATGTTCTGGTCCATCAATGCTACCGCTTTCTTTGATCGCATCTCTGATGATATTCATTATTACAGAATGGAAAAATAAGGAATGCACGCGGGGCTTTCCAAATGAAGAAGGACAAAGTTTTCCAAGTCTCAGCTAATCAACCACAAAGAATAGAACCTTCTTCCTTTAATGCTTATCTTTATCGTCTTCTATCCGGCTTATGCGCATTCTCATTAAGAATATAAAAACACTGGTTCAGGTTGATGCAAATGACCGTTCCAGGGTTTGTGGCGCGGAAATGACAAACCTTCCTTGTATTAATAATGCCTGGCTGGCTATTGACGATGGTTTGATCGCTGATCATGGTACAATGGAAGATTTCCCGGGTATATCGGACTGGACAAACCTTACTGTGATCGATGCTAGCGATAAATTGGTTCTCCCCGGCTGGTGCGATTCGCATACCCACATTGTTTATGCCGGCAGCCGCGAAGGCGAGTTTGTTGATCGTTTGAATGGCCTTAGTTACGAACAAATTGCACAAAGGGGTGGCGGTATTTTAAATTCGGCGCAACGATTAAGAAATGCTTCAGAGGAAGAACTTATCCAAAGCGCGTTAATTCGTCTCGATGAGATCATGAAACAGGGTACTTGCGCGGTTGAAATTAAAAGCGGTTACGGACTGAGCCTTGAAAGCGAATTAAAAATGCTTCGCGTGATAAAAAGACTGAAAGAGCTGTCACCGCTCACTATCAAGGCAACCTTCCTGGGCGCGCACGCTGTACCAGCAGAATATAAAGGAGATAAAGACAAATACATCAGCCTGATCATTGATAAAATGCTTCCGGCAATCGCTGAAGAGAAATTAGCAGAATACTGCGATGTATTTTGTGAGAATAACTATTTCACAAAGGACGAATCAATAAAAATTTTAGAAGCCGGTCTGAAACATGGTTTAAAACCAAAAGTTCACGCCGAGCAACTCAGCAACTCAGGCGGTGTTGAAGCGGGGGTACATTGCAAAGCCATAAGTGTTGATCATTTGGAATATGCAGGTGAAAAAGAAATCAACCTGCTTAAAAATTCGAAGACCATGCCCACTCTATTGCCCGGCGCCCAGTTTTTTTTACAGCTTCCCTATCCGCCCGTGCGTAAAATGATAGATGCCGGATTGCCCGTAGCAATTGCCAGCGATTACAACCCGGGCAGCAGCCCAAGCGGAAATATGAATTTAATGGTAGCTTTGAGCTGCATCCAATACAAAATGACTCCGGAAGAGGCCATTAACGCGGCAACACTAAATACAGCTTACGCGATGGACATAAGCGCGACACATGGGAGTATCGCTATCGGCAAAAAGGCGAATATATTCATCACTACAGAAATTCCGGGTTATTCTTTTTTACCCTACTCTTTCGGAAGTAATTTAATTGAAACAGTAATTATTAACGGAACTATTATAAAGCAATGAGCTCTGTAAACAACCAACTGATCGAATGCGTTCCCAACTTCAGTGAAGGACGCGACATGCAAGTTATCAAACAGATCACAGACGTGATCGAAAGAACAGACGGCATACGTCTTTTGAATGTGGATCCCGGCAAAGCCACCAACCGCACTGTTGTGACTTTTGTAGGTTCACCTGAAGCCGTTTGTGAAGCGGCTTTCAATGCCATTAAAAAAGCCGCTGAAATGATCGACATGAGTAAACATAAGGGCGAACACCCGCGCATGGGAGCCACTGATGTTTGTCCGCTGATACCCATATCGGGAATAAGTATGGAGGAAACGGCGGAGTATGCTAAAAAGCTTGGAGCCCGTGTCGGCAAGGAATTAAACATACCTGTTTACTTATACGAGTCCGCTCAAAGCAATCCTGCACGCAAAAATCTTTCGGTAATACGTGCCGGTGAATATGAAGGCTTTTTCAAAAAAATAAAACTGCCGGAATGGAAACCTGATTTCGGTCCGGCTGAGTTTCCTGCGGGAACCGGTGCCACGGTCATTGGCGCGCGTGATTTTCTTGTGGCCTACAACATTAACCTGAATACAACTTCTGTACGCAGAGCTAACGCCATAGCCTTTGATGTACGTGAAACAGGACGCGTAAAGCGTGAAGGAAACCCGGTTACCGGAAAAGTGGTGAACGATGCTAAAGGTAACCCTGTTTACATCCCCGGCACTTTAAAAAGCGTGAAGGCTATTGGCTGGTACATTGAGGAGTATGGTGTCGCGCAGATTTCAATGAATTTAACAAACATCAATATAACACCTGTACACATCGCGTTTGACGAGGTCTCTAAAAAGGCTGCCGAACGGGGTGTGCGTGTTACGGGTTCCGAATTGGTAGGGTTAATACCCCTTCAGTCTTTGCTTGACGCCGGAATTTATTTTCTGAAAAAACAAAAACGTTCAACGGGTGTTTCAGAAAAAGAGCTGATCAAAATTGCTATTAAATCATTGGGACTTGATGAACTCGGACCTTTCAAACCCGAAGAACGTATCATTGAATATTTACTGAAGGACGCATCAAAAAGCCGGTTAATAAATATGTCGCTCACCGGTTTTGCCGACGAAACGGCGAGTGAAAGTCCCGCACCTGGCGGCGGATCAATATCGGCCTATATGGGCGCGCTGGGAGCAGCTTTAGGAACAATGGTGGCCAACCTATCTTCACACAAACCGGGTTGGGACGAGCGTTGGGAAGAGTTTTCCCAATGGGCCGAAAAAGGCCAGCATATTAAATCGGAATTAGTGAACCTTGTTGACGAAGACACCAATGCTTTCAATAAAATAATGACAGCCTTTGGTTTGCCTAAAACAAACGATGAGGAAAAAAAGGCGCGCACCGCGGCCATACAGGAAGCTACTAAATACGCCACTGAAATACCGTTTAAAGTGATGCAGGTAACATTGCGATCAATGGATATCATTAAAGCGATGGCGGAAACGGGCAATCCTAATTCGGTCACAGATGCCGGCGTCGGAGCCCTTTGCGCACGCAGCGCAGTGATGGGTGCCTACCTGAATGTTCGGGTGAACGCACAGGGCTTGCAGGACAAGTCTTTTGCCGATGATATACTAAAAAAAGGTGAAGAATTACAGACAAAGGCCCGGCAATTGGAAGAAGTAATTTTAAAAATTGTATCCGATAAGCTCAAGTAGCTTGTAAATACAACCTTTTAAGGGCTTTTCACGTATAACGAAAGCAGGAAAAAGATGATCTGGATGAACAGAATATTGCTCAAGTACGACTGGTTAAGGAGATTTATATTCTCTTTCTCCATTCAACTGTTAATGGTTCACATCAAGAAGAACCTGACTTTAATGATCTTTTGGGCCATCATGTTTGGTTTTGTAACCGAACACGTCGCTCCACGGTATGGTGTACCTTACCTTTTCCTCAGTCCTGAATACTTTGACAGAATAAATTTTCTATCCTATTTTATTGTTGGTTTTGCCTGTGGTGGTTTTATTATGGCTTTCAACATTTCGAGTTATATCATGAATGGCTATAGGTTTCCATTCATAGCTACTTTATATAATCCGTTCTTTAAATACTGTACGAACAATTCTGTTATTCCTGCTTTATTTATTGCCACATATATTTACAATATTTTCAGGTTCCAGCTAAGTGAGCAGGTGTACAGTACTTTCCAGATCATCATCCTCATTGCGGGACTCATCGCCGGCATTGTTACCTTTATAATCCTTTCTACCTCTTATTTCTTCACGATCAACAAAGACATCTACAAAATGTTCGGCGTCCGCGGTCAGGATACTGCCAAAGAAACACTGCGTCCTAACAGGCAAAGAATAGAATGGAAAAATCTGAACCTTATCAAGGAATCGCGCGACTGGTATGTGGAAACTTATTGGACCATGCCCTTTGTAAATAAGCTGGTACGCCCTGTGCGGCACTACAAGAAGGAAATGCTCCGTAATGTATTCAAACAAAATCATCGCAACGCCTTTATCTTCGTTTTATTGGCCGCTATTACATTGTTCGTTTTAAGTTTTTTTCAAAATGTTCCCTTTTTCATAATACCCGCCGGGGCAAGTATCTTTCTTTTGTTCACGATGTTCCTTATGCTAAGCAGCGCGCTTTATGTGTGGATACGAGGCTGGGCAAGTTTACTTCTTATAGCTATTTTTCTGATCGTCAATTCGCTTTACAAACTCGATGTTTTCAGCAATTATAATAAAGCGTATGGATTGAATTATGGAATTGAAAAAGCGCCCTTTACAAATGAAGCGCTCAACAAAATGTCCTGCGACAGTGTTTGTGACCAGATCGATATTAAATACGCTGTTGAGATACTGAATCGCTGGCGGTTAAAAAATATCAGTGAGAAGTCGGCCAAACCTAAACTTGTTCTTGTAAACACTACCGGCGGCGGATTAAGGGCTTCGCTGTGGACATTTTATTCACTGCAATATGCCGACAGTATATCAGGCGGAGAATTGTTGAAGCATACACAACTCATTACAGGTTCTTCCGGCGGAATGATCGGCGCCGCTTACCTGCGGGAATTATACTGGCAGCAGCAGTCTGGAAAAATAGACAACATGTATCTTCCCGAATATAAAAACAATATGGGAAAAGATATCCTCAACCCCATTGCTTTCAGTCTTGCCGTAAATGATTTCTTTTTTCCGCTTCAAAAAGTTGAAAAGGGATACTATAAATACAATAAGGACCGTGCCTACGCTTTTGAATGGAGGCTTAACCAGAACACAAATGGTATACTTGATAAAAGACTACATGACTATAAGCAGGCAGAATCGGAAGCTATTATACCGATGATGATCTTTTCACCGACCGTTGCGAATGACGGACGGAAGATGCTTATATCGGCACAACCGATCTCCTATCTAACACAAAATTCATATACCAAGAACCTGGACATTCAACCTATTTATGATGCGATGGATTTTGGCCGCCTCTTTGAAAAGCAAGGCGCACAGAACGTACACTTCACCAGTGTGCTACGCATGAGCGCTACATTCCCCTATATTTCCCCGATCGTATCACTACCCAGTGAACCCCGCATTGAAGTTCTTGACGCGGGTATGCGGGACAACTTCGGACTTGAAATATCCCTTAAGTACATGTATGCTTTACGGAACTGGATAACCAGCAATACAAGCGGAGTTATAATTATACAAATCCGTGACAAAAAGAAAGAATGGCCGATCGATGAGAATCCTACCCGGAATATTCTTCAGAATGTTCTGTTGCCATTAGGCTTATTATACAGCAACCTGTTTAACATTCAGGATTTCAACCAGGATCAATTGCTACAATACGCCAGCCTGTGGTTCGATCAAAAAGTGGATATTATCAATTTTGAAATGAAACGTAACCAAAAAGAGAATATTTCTTTAAGTTGGCACCTTACCAACAAAGAAAAACGTCAGGTACTCGGATCAATTGACCTGCCCGAGAATCAGGAAGCCTTTAAAAAGTTGAAAGAATTATTGAAGTGATCTTTAACCTGAAAAACAGGTTAGCTTAATATTGATTTTATTTGGGTCCAATCAATATGGGTATAATTTAGAGAGTGAAACTTAAACAGGCTCTCAACACAAACGCCCCCGATTTAATCGGAGGCGTTCCTGTAAGTTAAATAAAATCTTCAGTTCAATACCATATCAACTGCACCTAACAAATTTGTTTTATGTACACTCAGCACCTTTGAGTAATTAAGTATGTTATTAATAACCATGGCTGATGGCTCATACTCTCTGCCGGCAAATGCCTCATGAATTGGTTCCGAACTTTTAATGTTTAATTTAACTACGTTTTTTAGAGTAATGGTTTTGTGCATTCAGTTGTAGGTTTTGATTATTACAACTATATAACGCAACAAATTTTTACATATTGTGTTCCTCTAAAAAATCAGGCCGACATTACCAAACCATGCTCTTCGATCATTTTACGAAGGTTGATGAGGGCATACCGCATGCGGCCAAGCGCGGTATTTATACTCACGTTCGTACTATCGGCAATTTCTTTAAAACTCATATCGTAATAATGACGCATCATAAGTACTTCCCGCTGATCCTCAGGTAGTTTGACTACCATTTTACGGATATCCTTATTTAACTGACGTTTTGATATTTCCTGTTCAGCATTCAACTCACCATTACTGATCAGGTCAAAAATGTCAAATTCCTCACCATCCTCATTCGATCCTCCGCTGACAGTGGACATACGGTTATCCTTCCGGAAATGATCAATTAACAGGTTATGCGCAATACGCTCCACCCAGGGCAAAAATTTACCTTCTTCGTTATATTGACCCTTACGAAGTGTATTAATTACTTTGAAAAAAGTTTCCTGGAATACATCTTCAGCCAGGTCACGATCATTGGCAATGGTCATGATGTAAGAGAATAAACGTCTCTTGTGACGAAGAATAAGTGTTTCGAGGGCTGTTTCGTTACCTTGTATATAAAGGCTTACGAGTTTCTGGTCGTCCATAAGTTGCTGCTGCGTACGCATAGGTACCTCCTTTTTAACTTAGTTAACACTAACTAAAAAGTAGCAGTTTTATCTTATGGCTTTCCTTTTTTAGGTTTCCTTTGTTTAAAGAAAACGGGTGAAACAAAACTTGTTTAATTAACTTTAACGCAGCTAATTTTAAAATGTTGCATAAAATAGTTATTATTTTTACAACGCAACAAATGTATGGCTATTTTGGCTTAAAATCAAACTTTTCAACAAATTATTAACATGGAATTACTTAAGAAAATGTGCCAGATCGAGGCTCCTTCCGGAAATGAAGTGGCCATGAAAGATTTTTTACTCAACTATATTGAAAAAAACAAGTCAAAATGGGCCTTTAAACCAAAAATATTTCATGGAAAGGCTTTCCAGGATTGTATTGTATTGGTATTTGGAAAACCCCGAACCGCCATTTTTGCCCATATGGATTCCATTGGTTTTACCGTACGATATAATAAACAATTAATAAAAATTGGTGGCCCACAAACCAAAAACGGTTACAAACTGGTTGGGGCGGATAGCCAGGGAAGAATTGAATGTACCTTGAAAGTTCACAACGATAAAAGTCTTTCATACGCATTTAAGCGCGATATAGACCGCGGAACTATGTTAACTTTCAAACCGGATTTCAGGGAAACAAAAGATTTTGTACAATGCTGTTATATGGACAACCGGCTCGGCGTATGGAATGCATTAAAAGTTGCTGAAACATTGAAGGACGGAATCATCGTGTTCTCCTGCTGGGAGGAACATGGCGGAGGAAGCGTTGAATACCTCACAAAATTCATTTATAAAAAATATAAAGTTCAGCAAACGCTGATCAGTGATATTACCTGGGTTACAGAAGGTGTACAGCATGGAAAAGGTGTCGCGATTTCTTTACGTGATTCAGGACTGCCGCGCAGAAGTTATGTGAACAAAATTATTTCCATTGCAAAAAAACACAAACTTGCATACCAGCTTGAAGTGGAAGCCAGCGGAGGCAGCGATGGAAATTCAGTTCAGCGTTCACCCTACCCTATTGACTGGTGCTTTGTAGGCGCACCCGAGGATCATGTGCATTCCCCGGATGAAAAGGTGCATAAAAAAGATATTGAAAGTATGGTGAACCTTTATGGGGTGTTGATGAAAGAGTTATAAAATGAGTAAATTAAATATTTTCAATGTTGGTTCGCATAATGCGAACTTTCTTTTGTATATTTACCTTGTAAATGAATATTGTTGCATTCAGAACATTAAGGGCTTTCTATGAAAAGCATGAGGACTGTGAAACGCAATTAAAAACATGGTATAAAAAAGCTGTTTCAGATAATTGGAAATCACCAAAGGAAATCAAAGCAGACTATCCTTCGGCAAGTATTATAGCAGATAACAGGGTTGTTTTTAATATAAAGGGAAATGAATACAGGTTAATAGTAAAGTTTAATTATAAATATGGATGGGCATGGATACGGTTTATAGGTACACATGCTCAATATGATAAGATTAATGCAGAAACAATTTAAAAAAAATAAAATGAAGATCGCTCCGATTAAAAACGAAAGGGACTATCAAAAAGCATTACAAGAGCTTGAAAAAGTATTTGATGCCAAACCTAACACTCCTGATGGTGATAAAGGACAAGTGCTTGTTCTATTGATAGAAGATTATGAAAAGAAACATTATCCTATTGACGCACCTGACCCGATCGAAGCGATAAAATCCACTATGGAAGAAAAAGGTCTCAGCAATAAGGACGTTGTTTCATATTTTGGAAGTAAAAGTCTTGTCTCACAGGTTCTAAAAAGACAAAGAAATTTATCATTAAAAATGATAAAAGCACTACATATTGGATTAAAGTTACCTTATGAAGTTTTGCTGGGTTAAAAAAAGAAAATCGAAAAGGCAATTGTAAAAATCACATACTACCTTACAAGAGTCAAAAATCCTTTATAGCCATATACTTTATTATCATAACCATACGCCTTCACGAGGTAATAATATGTTCCGTCCGGAACCTCTTTTCCGGCCATAGTTCTGCCATCCCAGTTCACAGGAACTCCTTCATTATCCCACATTATTAATCCCCACCGATCCCAAATGGTTATTTCAATTTTTGATATGCCCACCGTTGTTATATCAAAATTATCGTTCCTGCCATCTGAGTTAGGGCTAAAAACATTGGGAATAACAATCACAGGTTTACCAAATACTACAATATCCCTGCATATAGAATCTATACATACCGCCGAACTCTTTGCGATCAGGCAGACTTTGTAAGTTCCTTCGCCGGTATATGTATGATTTGGATTTTGGATCGAATCCGTTTGACCGTCGCCATAATTCCACAACCACGCAGTTGTTCCTGAACTTGTATTTACAAAATCGATCTTTGCAGGTACTACACCTTTTAGCGGTATAGTGGTGAAATCAGCAACCGCAACAGGACTGTTTCCGACATTCAGTACAGCAGAACGACTGCAACTGTTTGCATCCATAACTGTTACCGTATATATTCCGGCAGAAAGGTTTGTTATATATGAACCGGTTCCTCCTCCCGGTGCCCAGGTATAAGAAAAAGGCACTGTTCCACCGGAAGCTGCTACTGATGCCGTTCCAATGTTTTGTCCGCATGTTGCATTGGTAAACGCGGAACTAAAAACCGGGGCGCCAATACTGTCAATAGTTGTGAAAGCTGTTTTTGAACAGCCATTATTATCAGTTATTGTTACGGTATATGTATTTGCGCTTAATGCGGTCGCGGTATTCGTTGTTTGTCCGTTACTCCATGAAAAAGTGAACGAACCTATTCCACCGCTGACTGTGGATGTAGCAACTCCGTTACTCTTACTGCATTTTTCAGGTGTGGTTTGTGAAGCGGAAACAACCATCACAGGCGGCGATGTAATACTGACAGTACTTATCGCAGTACAGGCATTTACATCAGTAACTGTAACCGAATAGGTTCCTGCAGAAAGATTATTTGCTATTTGTCCGGTTGTACCTGTACTCCATGAATATATTAATGCGCCCGAACCTCCGCTTGCCGAAGCGACTGCCTGGCCTGATCCGCCCGAACATAAAACATGAATTGCAGAAACAAAATCTATGGAGGGACCTGCAACATTACTGATCGTGACCGAAGCGGTTTTAGAACAACTGTTTGCGTCGGCCAGAGTAACAGTATAAGACCCCGCGCTTAAACCCGAAACCGTTGAACCGGAAACTCCGTTGCTCCAACTATAGTTTAATATTCCGGTTCCACCTCCGCTTGTTACGACCACAGAACCATTACCAGCACCACAAGTTTCATTTGTTTTTGTGAACACGGGATTGCTGATCGCGGAAGGTTGTGTGATAGTTACAGTGCTTACTGCGACACATCCCGCTGCATCTGTCACAACAACGGAATAAGTGCCGGCAGATAAGCCCGAGATAGTTGTTGACCCCGTCGCTCCATTGCTCCAGCTATAGCTAAAAGAACCTGAACCACCCGAAACGCTACCTGTAATCGCTCCATTACTATCTGCATAACAGCTTGGAATGCTTACTACAGACAAATTAATAGCCATAGCTTGTACCTGCAAAGTGCCGGTACCTGCACAACCTATCGCATCGGTAACCGTTATTGTGTAGGTTCCGGTACCAAGACCTGAAGAAGTCTGGGAGATTTGCCCGCTGCTCCAGGAATAAACATACGGTGATGTTCCGTCATTGGCGATCACCATAGCTGTTGCATTATTCCCTGCACAGGAAATTGTATCAATCGACACTTGTACATTTATATTCTGAATAAGATTTACTGATACCGTGTCATAACCAATCCCTCCCACTGCGTCTTTCACAAGAACTGTGTAAGTAGCGTTAGCAGTAGGACAAACATTAATTGCCTGAGCAGTGTCCCCGGTATTCCAGCTGTATGTATACGGCCCTGTTCCACCCGAACCTAAAGCACTGATTGTATTACAATGACCAGGGCAAGCCGTAGCTCCTGTTGCAGCAACAGTTATTGTGCTGTTACAGGGTTTGACAAAAACTGAATTTACCTTATCAACAGAATCGATCTGTCCATTATTGGTGTAAACTAATTTAACACTATAAAAACCGGGGGATATATAGACGGCAGACGGATTTGGTAACGATGAAGCCGAGGGAGTTGCTCCGGGAAAACTCCAGGCGAATTTTAATCCTGTTGTATCACAAGATGAATCCATGGATGATGTAAATGCAATGGAGGTATTGGGACAGACTTCTGATTTGTCGGCAATAAATTTTAAATTGGGACTGCATATATTGGAATTCAATTGGGTAATAAAAATTGTTAATGTACTGTTGGCTGTGGTTTGAAATGCACCAGTAGTAATTGGGTATCCACCATCCGTCATGCCTCCGCAATAAACAGTACTTCCACTTAATGCCATACCTCCCGAACGGGAGTAAGTATCTATCTCATCATGCCCTGTACCTCCCAAATACGTCATACAGGTTTGAATTCCATTTGAATTGTATTTTGCGACAAACTGATCTTCAACTCCGCCAAATTGAGTCTGGTAAGCGCACTGGCTTATTGGGTAATTTCCGGCATCGGTATCTTCCCAGGTTCCGAATACATAAATATTATCATACACATCAACTGCAATATCAACAATACTTTCGTTCATGTTGCCTCCAAGGTAAGTGGCCCATTGAATTACACCATTCGTATTAAACTTAGCAATGTACCCATCCTCACCTCCGCCAAATAGTGTCTGGTATGCTCCTGCTGTTGCGATGTTAGCCGTAGAACCTGTTCCGCCACCGGCAATTATAACATTCCCCAATCCATCGCAAACCGTTTCCGGGTATGTTCCCCATAAAGATTTCTCAGAAGATGAACCTCCAAAATAACTGCCCCATTGCAAAGCGCCGCTTTGATCAAACTTAAAAACAAATGCATCGCTCACACCCCCATATAAGGTCTGGTATGCTCCTGCAGAAACCGGAAGATCTGATGAGTCTGTAATTCCGGTTAAATACAAATTGCCTGATGCAAAGTCCCAGGTAATACCTCCCGCATTCTCCTTTGATGCACCCCCGAGATAAGTTGCCCAATTCCTGCTTCCATCAAATTTGAAACTGACCAAAAAGAGATCCACACTCCCTTTGAGAGCAGTCTGGTAAGCGCCTGTACTGGAAATAGCACCTGTTGAATTTGTTTCTCCGTAAACATAAATGTTACTTCCATCGGAACATACACTAAATCCCGCATCAGTACCTGTATCACCATAATAACTGGACCATTGCAATATTCCCGCGGCATCGGACTTTAAAACAAAAGCATCTGTACCTCCACCACTGGTATTCTGATAAACAGTATTAGTCGGTGCTGCGCCTACCGGCAGATCACCGGAGGCTGTAGATCCCACTGCAAGAATGTTACCCGTCGGATCAACAGATACATCATAACCGGTTTCTGCAGCTGTGCCGCCGAAATAAGTTGCCCAAAGACGATTCCCTCCTACGTCCATTTTCACAATAAAGGCATCTGAATTTCCATTGTTTATTGTCTGAAAAGCGCCGATAGAAACGGGAAAATTTATTGAAGAGGTTTGTCCGACAAATACAACATTCCCTGAATTATCTGCACTCAACGAATAACAATAATCAGAACTCCCTCCTCCGTAATAGGTAGCCCAGGGATCGATCACTAAAGGAAGTTCAGGGTTCCACGTTCCAAGTTCAAAGTTCACGGTTATTCCGTTCAGAATATACCGTGCACGCACATCAACTATTTTTCCATTAATTACCTGGTACACTTTGGGCATCGACTCAAAAAATTCATTTATACTCGTTTTGATAACAAGATGCCCTCCGCTGTTAATATGTAAATTTTCCACGCCCGTCCAGCGAAGCTTTATTTGATTTGGGTCTGCTCCCGGATTCACTACTATATCGTATTTTAAACCTTGTACTTTACCTCCACTTCGACTTCGCTCAGTGCAGGCATAATATTTTACATCTATATTATCATATATATTTTTTACGGTGACTTTGTTATAAGAGTTTAAATGCGTAATTCCTTTCGGACAATGTGAATAGTAATAGTTCGAATACCCCTCAACCCTATCATCAACTTCTATATTGCTATTCAAATTACAGTTTACAAAATCTACATCTACACGGTGAAGCTTAAGCATCTGCCGGCTCTTCAACTCCTCCCTCTTCTCTTTCACATTTTCAGAATTTACTTTCCCCTCTCTTTCAAATTCTGCCTCTTGCTCCTCCAATCTGTGTAACAATTCGGCTGAATTATTCAACACATAACTCATTCCCGTTTTACGTATATAAATATCAGCACCGGCGCTTTCACTTCTGTATAATATATCGGAGCAAAGTTTACCATTCATATCCGCAATTTGTCCTTTATTTTCTGTAAAGCACATACCACTACCCCTCAGATTCTGACTTAATGAGGACTGCCCCTTTTCAGAGGCAATATATTTGCTTAGTTTGGGGTGTTTATCGCCGAATTTGGCATTGGCATTTCTGCCTGCAATTACAAAATGGGTAGAAAAGAAGATCAAAAAAAGGCATATCCAATTCATTAAACTCCTGCCGAAAAATATAATCCGATTCGCTTTCACAAATTTTCACTGTGGATTGACGTTCAATTTACTACTCTTTTGTTAAACATACAAGTCTTCATGAGAGTTACTCTTATTATGAAAATAAAACGGATGATCATTAGATTAAAAACCGGACCATTGCTATCCAAAGGCAAGTTGGCTATCAGCTATAATCCCGATCACATTATCTGATTTCAATTTAAGTTTTGCATCAAACTTTCCATTGGCCCCTTTTAAACCTTTAACCGGTATTATCTTCCCCTGGATCAATTCAAGAGCCTGCTTTGCATTTAATTTTTTGCCGCTGAACTCTTTACTTACCGACTTACCGCATTCGCAGGAATATGTACTTTGCTTTGCTATAACATCTTTTCCGCAAAGGCATTTTCCGATAATCACCTGAATTTTAATTGTGGCATCAATAAATTTCTTTATGTATTCGAAATTATCCGATTCAAGACTAAGCTTTCTTTCCTTCGCGAGCTTTTTGGCAAGGGTAAGCATAGCCGCCGTTGCTTTATTCAGGGTGTTGATCTGAATATTTTTATACTTACTAACCTGCCCTGAAACAAAATTCCTGATCTCTGAAAGAAATAAATTGTATCCGTTACGACCCTTTTTACCCTTGTAAATTTCTTCGAGTTTTTGTTCCCAGGCGCCTGTCATTTCCGGTGAAGCGATCTGGCTTTCTTTTAATATACTGATAAGTTCGATGCCCTTACCTGTCGGGACCAGGCTTTTCTTTTCTCTTACAATATATTGCCTGTTTATGAGGGTTTCAATAATAGAAGCCCTTGTTGCGGGCGTTCCAAGTGAAAGAGATTCCATACGTTTTAAAAGCGAACTTTCATTGAAGGCCGAAGGAGGCTGTGTAAATTTTTGTTCCATCTCCACATGCTCCTTTTTAACCGTTTCCCCTTCAATCACATTGGGCAACAACTCCTCTGCTGCTTTATCTTCCCTGTAAAGTGCCTTCCAGCCCCATTGTGAAACAGTGGTTCCTGTACTCACAAATTCATGTTCTTTTATTCCGGTGATCAGGGTTGTTTTCTGAAATTTATACAATGACATAAATGCACCTGTGAACTTCCGGGCTATAAGAATGTAAATTTTCCGTTCCTCTTCGGAAAGCCTGTTGTTAAGAGCTTGCAAAGGTATTAACGCATGGTGATCGGTCAGCTTACTGTCGTCAAACACCCGCTTGCCAACTTTATCTACTTCCTGCACAAGATCATTTTTTGACAACAGAACTAATACATTTTTGGCCATTTCTTTACCGGACTCTCCCAGGTGTTGACTTTCTGTACGCGGATATGAAATTACTTTATGAGTTTCATATAAAGCCTGTGCCAGATCAAGTGTTCGGCTTGCAGAAAATCCATGAACCCGGTTGGCCTCCTGCTGCAATGAGGTAAGTGAATGCAGCAGCGGCGGAACTTCTTGTTTATCCTCCTTTTTGATCAGCCTGATGGTGCCGCTTTCTGAGCCTTGTACATCGGCAAATACCTTTTCAGCCGGCTCCTTCTTCAATATTTTTTTCGGATTAACAACCTCTTCCTTATCAGGCGCTGGTTGTTCATCGGGAAGTTCTCCGAATTTGTAAATACCCGTATACTGTTGGCCTTTGGCAAGAAACTGAGCCTTTATCAGATAATATTCTTCCTTAACAAATTCTTTCCGGAGCCTATCTCTTTGCACAATAAGCGCCAAAGTTGGAGTTTGAACCCTCCCCACACTCCAAACTTGTCCTTTACCGCTTCGCAGACTGATGAGTTGTGTTAAATTGATCCCGCAAAGCCAATCACTTTGCTGCCTCGCAAGAGCTGAAAAATAAAGACTATCGTAATTACGTGCAGGTTTTAAATTTTTCATTTCAGCTTTTACCACCTGCTCGCTGAGTGCCTGGCTTGACCAAAATCGAAAGGTATTGTCCCAGTTCTTCCAAAAGGATTGTTTCAAAATTAATCTGGCGATCAATTCCCCTTCCCTTCCGGAATCCGTCGCTATTATGACTTCCTGAGATCTGCTTAACAGGTGTTTGATTGTGTTGAATTGCTTATGCTTATCCTTCACCACATCATACGTAAAATCACCGGGAAGTATGGGCAGGTTATTCAAATCCCATCTTGGCGGAGCATTCAGCTTAGAAATTTCAATGAGATGGCCAAAAGCCCATGTAATGGAATAATCACCGGATTCAATATACCCGTCTTTTCTCTGCGGATCAGAGAATGCTTTGGCAATATCCTGGGCCACACTTGGCTTTTCGGTGATAATAAGCTTCATTGATTTGCCTAAATAATTCCAAATTACGGAATAGAAATCCGGAATTATACATAGCGAGAAGGTAATTTATGAACAATGCAATAAGTAGCTTTTGAAAAAATATAAAAATTCCCGGGAACAATTTTCCGGATTTTATATCGTCCCTGAGGAAATAAAAAAGTCAGGCAAAACCTGTTTTGAGCAGATGTAAGTTAATGCCATTGATCTCCGTTAAAAACCAGTGAAAAAGCCTGCCAACTGCCCAGCCGCATTGGTTTTATTTACAAATGAGATGGATTCTGATCAGATTCTGTAAAGCGTGAAACAACGCAATCATGTACGTTTAAATACCGGGATTAATAGGCTTAAATACGTAGATTAAAAACGCATTTATGCGAATAGTAAAACACGTATATATACGGATGTTTGGGGTATGAATAAATTGTACTTTCGGCACCATTTCAATATGTTTTATAAAAGAAACAATACTCATAAAGTTGTAGTTGAACTACATTCAGCTTTTGCGGATAAAAGATGCCGTCATTGCAACAAGCTGCTTATTGAAATGGTCTATATAAATTACAATGGTGAAACAAAGCAAATAGAATCTCATCCAAACAGAGAATCGGTTTGCTGCATGAATGCCAGCAATGCTATTGCAAATACTATTTCCAGAATTTTTGAACAAAATTAAACAGCGGTTTATAGCACATATAGTATTTTGAACTGATGACATTAGTATTAACTCGAGTATTGACACGTTTAGCTTTTATTTTCCATTGTTAATCGAATAATAAATTTCTATTTCTTACCGGACACTACTTTTGCTTCCGTTTTAAATTACCAGGGTAAAAAGTAAAACGTAAAAAAATAAAATGTAAAAAAATGAATATGGACAATGGAGATTTTTTTATCAAAAAACAAATTAATCAAAAGAGATTACAATTGTTTGTTTGGCATGATTTACCTTTGAAAGAAGGAAATTATACTATCTACGCTGTAGCAAAAAATATAAAAGAGGCAAAACAAATGGCTATCAGGAAGGCGCCTTTAAATATTCAAAAAAAACTAGAGAAACAATTAAATCTGCCTGATTCAATTGTTGTAAAATTTGACCACCCCAGTTCATTCATTTACAAGAGTTAAATCGCAGAAGTTATAATAATCAAATCACAGGAACCTGAGCAGGTTCAGGAAATGGATAGCAAGATTCACCGGATTATATTACTGTAAATACCCTGTGCGATAAGTAGATAGAGGATCATTTAATATACCCTACATAAGTCTGCGGAAAGCCTGCCTGCCATTACGAGAGTTTATACATCGGGCAGGCAGGAAACTGGCCAATGCTAACCCGTTTTCGCTTAACCATTACTAATAAATCAACGGCTGTTCATTCAGGTAACATCTACATTATCATCAGCAACGAAAAAAGTTTTCTTGTGATCAATATCAGCAGGTAAATCCGTGATTTGTTGTTCAGCAAATAATCATCGGTAAAATCGATTGCGAAGGGCCGAAATGCCTGAAAAATCAGCAGACATTAGAATATCTTTCACTACAACACTTTTTATATAGGTTACAATTTTACGTGTTCTTATTCCAATAAATTTATTTTTTTCGATGAACCTGATATTGCCACAGTCAAAAAATAAAAGAAAAGGATATATAAACATATAATGAATTGATACGTACGAAATAACATAAGTATTGTAATCGTTAGCCCATTTTTTACCGAAAGAGTGATAGTGCTTAACCGATAATAAAGCATGGTTTATCGAAAAAACTTTCTTTCTGTAAACAGTATTTGGTTCCTTTAATAATTCTGCTAGCTGAATTTCCGTTAATAATTATGAATAGTTGGATTGAGATATATTGAGGATTGAGATATATTGAGGATTGAGATATATTGAGAGTTGAGATATAAATAGCTGAATTGAGAAATTAAACTCCCTATAAATTTATGGAAACAGCAGCAGTAAAAAATAAAAACAAGAAGGTTGAGCCTCAGGAACAGGACTTGGTCGACAATAAATTGCTATTTCAAATTCTTTCTGAAGTTAAAAACGGCAATTTTTCAGTACGCATGCCTATTCACCAGGTTGGCCTTTCCGGTAAAATATACGATATATTAAACGATATTATCCGGCTAAACGAAAGGATGATAGCAGAATTTACAAAAGCCGGCAGTATTATTGGTAAACAGGGAAAACTTACAGAGCGCCTGGCAATTCCGAATGCACGGGGAGGCTGGGCCAGCGGGGTTGATTCCCTGAATACGCTGATTTCCGATCTCGTACATCCCACCATAGAAATTGCCAACGTTATTAGTTCAGTGGCAAAAGGAAATTTATCTGAACAAATGCCTCTTGAAATCGGAGGACAAATGTTGCAGGGCGAATTCCTCCGTATAGCGAAAGAAGTGAATGACATGGTAAAACAGCTGAATCTGTTTTCCATGGAAGTTACACGGGTGGCAAGGGAAGTCGGCTCTGAAGGCAAATTGGGCGGACAGGCTAAAGTAAAAGGCGTATCCGGTGTATGGAAAGACCTGACGGACTCAGTGAATCTTATGGGAAGTAACCTTACAGGACAAGTGCGTAACATTGCCGAGGTAACAACGGCATTGGCTAAAGGTGATTTATCAAAAAAAATAACAGTTGACGTTAAAGGAGAGATTCTTGAATTAAAGAATACTATTAACACAATGGTGGACCAGTTAAACTCCTTCTCATCAGAAGTAACACGTGTGGCACTTGAGGTAGGTACAGAAGGAAAACTTGGCGGACAGGCACAGGTAAAGGGTGTGGCCGGCACATGGAAAGATTTGACGGACTCGGTGAACCAGATGGCCGGAAATTTAACAGGTCAGGTACGTAACATTGCCGAAGTAACAACAGCTGTGGCGAAAGGAGATTTATCAAAAAAAATTACGGTAGATGTAAAAGGGGAAATTATCGAGTTAAAAGATACTATCAACACGATGGTGGATCAGCTGAATTCATTTGGTTCGGAGGTAACCCGCGTAGCGCGTGAGGTCGGTTCGGAGGGTCAGCTGGGTGGACAAGCCCAGGTAAAAGGAGTGGCCGGCACCTGGAAAGATTTAACGGATTCAGTAAACCAAATGGCGAGTAACCTCACCGGTCAGGTACGTAACATTGCCGAAGTAACAACGGCCGTGGCAAATGGCGACCTGTCAAGAAAAATAACAGTTGACGTTAAAGGAGAAATCCTGGAGTTAAAGAATGCAATCAATACAATGGTGGATCAGTTGAATTCCTTTGGCTCGGAAGTAACGCGTGTGGCACGCGAAGTAGGTTCGGAAGGAAAGTTGGGCGGACAGGCGACAGTAAAGGGCGTTGGTGGTGTGTGGAAAGATTTAACAGACTCGGTGAACCAAATGGCGAGTAACCTCACTTCACAGGTACGTAACATCGCCGAGGTAACAACAGCGGTTGCGAATGGTGACTTATCGAAAAAAATAACGGTAGACGTACAGGGTGAAATTCTCGAGTTGAAAAAAACCATTAACACGATGGTGGATCAGCTCAACTCATTCTCTTCCGAAGTAACACGTGTTGCGTTGGAAGTGGGTACTGAAGGGATGCTTGGCGGGCAAGCCAAAGTAAAAGGTGTTGGAGGTACATGGAAAGATTTAACGGATTCGGTGAACCAGATGGCAAGTAACCTTACCGGGCAAGTGCGTAACATTGCCGAGGTAACAACAGCGGTGGCGAAAGGCGACTTGTCCCGTAAAATCACTGTGGATGTAAAGGGAGAAATACTTGAATTAAAAGATACAATTAATACCATGGTTGACCAGCTGAACTCCTTCGGTTCGGAAGTAACACGTGTAGCCCGTGAGGTCGGTTCCGAAGGTAAGCTCGGCGGTCAGGCACAGGTAACCGGCGTTGCGGGTACATGGAAAGATTTAACAGACTCGGTGAACCAAATGGCGGGTAATCTTACAGCCCAGGTGCGTAATGTGGCTGAAGTAACAACAGCGGTGGCGAGAGGAGACTTATCACGCAAAATTACTGTTGACGTTAAAGGAGAAATTCTTGAGTTAAAAAACACGATCAATACAATGGTGGATCAGCTGAACTCATTCGGATCCGAGGTAACACGTGTGGCGCGTGAAGTGGGTTCTGAAGGCAAGCTCGGCGGACAGGCCGATGTGCCGGGTGTAGGCGGAACCTGGAAAGATTTAACAGAATCTGTAAATAAAATGGCAAGTAACCTCACCGGCCAGGTACGTAACATTGCGGAAGTAACAACAGCCGTGGCAAACGGTGATTTGTCAAGAAAAATTGAGGTCGACGTAAAGGGTGAAATTCTTGAATTAAAAAACACCATCAATTCGATGGTGGATCAGCTGCGGGGGTTTGTTTCCGAAGTAACGCGTGTTGCGCGTGAGGTTGGAACTGAAGGAAAGCTGGGAGGACAAGCAAACGTACCGGGTGTTGCCGGTACCTGGAAGGATTTAACAGACTCCGTGAACCAAATGGCCGGTAACCTTACAGCGCAGGTGCGAAATATCGCGGATGTTGCGATCGCGGTTGCAAACGGTGACATGTCAAAAAAAATTACAGTGGATGTACGCGGGGAGATCCTCCAATTAAAAGAAACACTTAACACGATGGTGGATCAGTTACGTGCTTTCGCGTCAGAAGTAACGCGTGTAGCCCGTGAAGTGGGAACAGACGGCAAACTCGGCGGACAGGCATTTGTACCGGGTGTTGCGGGAACCTGGAAAGATTTAACCGACTCGGTGAACCAGATGACAGGGAACTTAACATCCCAGGTACGTAACATTGCTGAGGTAACAAAAGCAGTAGCCAGCGGCGACTTATCCAAAAAAGTAACCATTGATGTTAAAGGAGAGATATTGGATCTGAAAAATACGATCAATACAATGGTGGATCAGCTGAACTCATTCACATCCGAGGTAACCCGGGTTGCACGTGAGGTAGGTACGGAAGGAATACTTGGCGGACAATCAACCGTACAGGGTGTTGCCGGAACCTGGAAGGATCTGACTGACTCCGTAAATATGATGGCCTCGAACCTGACGAGCCAGGTTCGTGGTATTGCTAAAGTTGTGACATCGGTGGCGACAGGAAACTTAAAGCAAAAACTATCTATTAATGCAAAGGGTGAAGTTGCCCAGTTAACAGAAACGATAAATGAAATGATTGATACGCTCGCGGTATTTGCTGACCAGGTAACTACGGTGGCACGTGAGGTAGGTGTTGACGGAAAATTAGGCGGACAGGCAAACGTACCCGGAACATCCGGTATCTGGAAAAATTTAACGGAGAACGTAAACCAATTAGCCGAAAACTTAACAACACAGGTGAGAGCGATCTCCGAGGTGGCTTCCGCGGTAACAAAAGGAGATTTAACACGAACTATAAGCGTAGATGCGAAGGGCGAGGTGGAGGCCCTGAAAGACACAATCAACCAGATGATCGCGAACTTAAAGCAAACCACACTTCGTAACCAGGAACAGGATTGGCTGAAATCCAACCTTGCAAAATTCACCCAAATGCTTCAGGGGCAAAAAGATCTGAATACGGTTACAAAACGTATACTTTCTGAACTTGCCCAGGTGGTATCAATTAATTTCGGGGCCTTTTATATATTTCAGGAGGATTCAAAACTGAAATTATTTACTGCTTATGCATACAAATCAAGTAAAGATATTCCAACAGAATTTGCATTAGGAGAGGGCCTTGTAGGCCAATGTGCATTGGAAAAAGAAAGAATTCTCATTTCCCATGCGCCTGAAGATTATATCAAGATCAGTTCAAGCCTTGGTGAATCCAAGCCTTCCAACCTGATTGTTCTTCCCGTATTGTTTGAAACAAAAGTAAAAGCCGTAATTGAGCTGGCTTCCTTCGAACATTTCAGTGAAACCCACCTGGACTTCCTTGAGCAATTGACAGAAAGTATTGGTATTGTATTGAACACTATCGAAACAAATACAAAGACCCAGGAACTTCTCGCACAATCCCAGTCGCTTGCCGGTGAATTGAAAACACAGCAAGAAGAGTTAAGAAGAACCAATGAAGAACTTGAAGACAAGGCTCTCCTGTTGGTTAAACAAAAGGACGAGCTGGAGCAAAAAAATAAAGAAATTGAGGATACAAGTAAATCACTAGAGGAAAAGGCGGAACAATTGCAATTAACGTCCAAATATAAATCTGAATTCCTTGCAAATATGTCGCATGAGTTAAGAACACCGCTTAATAGCTTGTTGATCCTGGCACAACAACTATTTGAGAATCACGAGGGTAATTTAACTGAAAAACAAATCGGGTTTGCTAAAACGATCCATTCTTGTGGCGATGACCTTATCCAGCTGATCAACGACATTCTCGACCTATCAAAGATCGAATCCGGATTTATTTCAACTGATTTCGCTCCCATTCGTTTTACAGAGATCAGTGGATTTGTCGAATCTACATTCAAACATATATCCGAGGCCAAGAATCTGAAATTTGCCATCGAAATAGATAAGAATATGCCTGAAAGGATTGAAACCGACGTTCAGCGTTTGAACCAGATCCTGAAAAACTTATTGTCGAATGCATTTAAATTCACGGAAAAAGGAGAAGTTAAACTCAGAATATACAAAGCGAATAAAAACTGGAAGACAAGAAATCCTAATCTTGATGCCGCATCCTCAGTAATTGCCTTTGCCATTACTGATACGGGAATCGGCATCTCAAAAGACAAACAAAATATTATTTTCGAGGCATTTCAACAGGCGGAAGGTTCTACCAGCCGTAAATACGGCGGAACAGGGCTTGGTTTATCAATTAGTCGCGGCCTTGCAGATTTATTGGGCGGAGCAATTGAATTGGAAAGTCACCTGGAGCAGGGAAGTACATTCACGCTCTTTCTGCCGATCGACTATGTTCCCGAACAAAAAGCAAATACAATAACAAAGTCTAATAATTCCGAGGAATTTAAGCTCGATCAATTATCCGGAACCACTGTAACAGCAAAAGGTGAAATAAAAGACCTGGAGTTTATAAACGAAATGATCAATGAAAGCGGTGATGATAGAAGTAACATCCAGGCAAGCGACAAGGTTATCCTGATAGTTGAAGATGACATCAGGTTTTCCAGGATTATGATCGAGAAAGCTCACACGAGAGGATTAAAAGCCCTGGTAGCGACAAATTACGGTGAAGTTTTTGAATTTGCCACCAAACACAAACCTTTGGCTGTAACACTAGATATAAAACTGCCGGATACAAGCGGGTGGAAGATACTTGATCTGTTTAAAAATGATCTCAACTTACGTCATATACCCATTCATTTAATTTCAGGTGAAGAAAACCGGTCGTTAGCTATAAAACGGGGAGCAAAAGGTTTTTTATTAAAACCACTTGATAATAAAATTATTGACCACTTATTTAAAAAAATTATTGATTACAATAGCAAGAAAGTAAAAAGTCTGCTATTGGTTGAAGATAATGAGCTTGATTCGTCCAATATAATCAAGATGCTTGAGAACAATAATATTAAAATAACATTATCGCGCACAGGAAATGCGGCAATGAAGCTTTTAAAGAAAAAAACGTTCGATTGTGTGATACTTGATTATACACTTCCGGATACTACAGCAATGGAATTGCTTAGAATAATTGACCAGAAGCATTCTGAAGAGATCACCCCGGTTATAGTTTATTCCGCCAAGGAATTTACCGAACAGGAAAATGCTCAGCTGAAACAAATGGCAAACAGCATCATGTTAAAAGACGTCAACTCACTTGAGCGTTTACTTGAAGAATCCATGATGCACCTGCATATGGAACATAAGGAGTTGCAACCGGCCAAACGTAAGATCATTGAAAATATTAAACTGAAAGAAGATGTTCTTACAAATAAAAATGTCCTGGTGGTTGATGATGATGTAAGAAATCTTTTTGCGCTGACTACTGCTTTCGAAAGATATAAAATGAATGTAATAACTGCCGAGAGCGGCCAGGAAGCAATAAGTTTTTTGAATGGACAGGATAACATTGATATAATCCTGATGGATATAATGATGCCCGAAATGGATGGCTATGAAACCACTCAGAAAATAAGAAGAGAAGCTAAAAATAATAGTCTGCCTATCATAGCAGTGACCGCAAAAGCGATGAAAGGTGACAGGCAAAAATGTATTGAAGCCGGAGCTTCTGATTACATTACCAAACCGGTAAAGGTTGACCAGCTTTTATCCCTAATGCGCTTATGGCTTTACAGAAAATAAATAACACATGTCTGGCATAAAAATTTTATTGGTAGATGACCGGGAAGATAATTTACTTTCAATAGAAACTATCTTGGCATCGGATGGGTATGAGTTTATCAAGGCAAATTCAGGCCGGCAGGCTTTAAAGATCCTGCTCAAGGACCAGAATTTTAACTTAGTGTTGATGGACGTTAAGATGCCCGGCCTTTCCGGGTTTGAGACCGCTTCTTTAATATATGAAAGAGATAAACTCAAACATATTCCAATTATATTTATTACTGCGTATAGTTATAGTGACGACAAGGTTTACGAAGGATATAAAACAGGAGCTGTGGATTATATTTATAAACCGATCAATCCACAATTGTTAAAAGCCAAAGTGGCTGTTTTTATTGACCTCTATAAAAAGACTCATCAGCTTATGATTCAGGAGCAAAGTTTAAAGTCTATAAATAAAGACCTTGCTGATGAGATACGTGTGCGGAAGTTTTCAGAAAACCAGGTTAACCAGCTAAACATACAATTGATTGAAAACATAGAAAACCTTGAAAATGCCAATACAGAACTTGCACGATTTGCATACGTGGCTTCACATGATCTGCAAGAACCTCTTCGGAAAATCCGGACGTATGGAGACCTACTGAAGAATAAATACACCTCTGTTATAGATGAGGAAGGACAATATTATATAAATAGAATACAAAAGGGAGCAGAACGTTTGCAAAACCTTATCAAGGATATTCTGTCTTACTCCAGACTAACAATCGACAGCGCTTCTCTTGTTAAATCTGATCTGAACATTATTATTCAGGAGATACTGGTCGATCTTGAAATGATAATAGAAGAAACTAATGCGAAAATTAACATTTGTGAATTACCTGATTTATATGTAAACCCGGGACAGATCAGGCAATTATTCCAGAATATTATTGGAAATGCATTAAAATTTTTACGCCCCAATACCGATCCTGAAATAAACATTACGTATGATATTAGCAGTAAAATGGTCCAGACTGAAGATAAAGCCAATGTTGTCCCTCAATTATATTGTAATATCTATATAAAGGATAATGGTATTGGGTTTGACGATTCCTATTCAGAACAAATATTTACTTTGTTTAAACGACTGAATGATAGTGCCGTATTCGAAGGGACAGGAATCGGACTGGCTATCTGCAAAAAAATTGTTGAGCAACACAAAGGATTTATTAGTGCAAAAGGAAAGCTCAATGAAGGATCAATATTTACGATCTCTCTTCCAATAAATCAAACTCCATATGAAATCAATGCTCAAAAGTCAAATACTGAAAATTCTTATAGCAGAAGATGATCCTGACGACAGACAATTGCTTGCACTTGCTTTTAAAGAGGCAAAATTGATGCACCGAGTTGATTTTGTTACAAATGGAGAACAGTTAATGGAATATCTCATGCCATTGGCAATGAATGAAAAAAGAGATCAGGTTCCGGATCTGATTTTATTAGATCTTAATATGCCCAAGAAAGATGGCAGAGCTGCTTTGGGGGAAATAAGATCAAACCCATATCTCAACAAATTGAATATTATTATTTTCTCCACCTCCATTTCTAAGGAGGATTATTTATTTGTATACCGCCTGGGAGTATTAAATTGTATTACCAAACCTTGTGGATTTAATGAATTGGTAGAAATAGTAAAAAATATTTGCAGGCAAATTAATCCCATAATTTCTGAAAATAAAATTTGAAACAATTCCTTTACGGGATCTAATCCAATCCCTTAATGACATTTTCAACTATTTCATTAGATCATACCGAATTAGATTATTATATACAATTTCAAAAAATATATATGGGAAAAACCTGCCCGGCAGACAGGCTTTGATGGCCAAAATCCGATTGCCACTAAAGCACAAAAGCACTAAAACCCACAAAAAAATTTATTCGATATAAACTCTATTAAGCAATGGTTTTTTTCAATCTTTCAGCAACAGTTTTTAACAAATCTTCCTCGGTAAATGGTTTTGTAATGTAATCATCTGCTCCTAAATCTATTCCTTTTCTCAAATCTGATTTCTCGGACTTGGCAGTTATAAAAACGAAGGGAATTCTACTTCCCTCCGGCGTATTTTCTAATGTGCGTAATACATCATAACCATCCACTTCCCGCATAACAATATCGCACAGTATCAGGTTGGGCTTATATTTACTGGCCGATTCCAAACCCTGCTTGCCATTATTGGCTATAATGGTATTGTAACCTGCTATTTCCAAAAGTTCAGCGGTATTTTCACGTAAATCTGTGTTATCTTCTATAATAAGAATCGTTTCTTTCATTTTCAACGTTTTCGAATCAGAGGATAGTTTCAAATATATTTCACATAATGTATGGGTACTTAAATTAACTATTGGGTACCCAAAAAAAAATATTCATGAATTCCGGATTGTTATACAAATCTTTTTTAGTCTTGATCAGCGACTTCAAAATAAATTGAGAATTCAGCTACCCGGGATAATTTTTTATCACTCTCAATCTCTTCATTCAATATTTCAGTAAGTAATGTAGAAGCCTTTTCTTCACCTAATATATTTGCGAATGCACATAACGTTCCATAAGTTGCTATACTATAGTGTCCTGCCTTCTGAATGGCTGAAATAATTCCAGCATCACGTACATATCCCCTTTGGGTACTTTCCACAATTTCCCTGGCCTCTTTAATCAAAGCGATCATCGCTTCACATTTTTTTAGCTGGGCACTCACACCAATCAATGCGAAAACTTCTTCTACCCGCGTTATATGGTCTTTTGTTAAGGATAAACGCTCCGCAAGGGCCTTTGCTAATTCATCGGAAGTCGTTTCGTTGATCATTCCAGGTATAGCATTCGATAAGGCCTTTTCAGCCCAGTAAATATCCTTTAATTCATTAATAAATAACTCACCTAAGGCCGAATCTATAACCTCGCTTTCTTCTAAGGACTCTTCCTTTTTGCTTTTTTTAGCCAAACGATTTGTTGCTCTGGAATTTGTGTTTGTTTTCATTTTTAGCTTTTTTATATGGTTAATAAATTCACATCACAGTTATTCAAGAAAGATACCAAAGCCTTATTCCGATAACAATCATCGTTACATAGCCAATACTGAATCACTTTGTGTAAAAATTATCCCATTATGTGGAACAATGTGCCAAAACCGGGAAGTAATTATCCTTCAGGAAACAGCAAATAACCATTATAAATAATTCAGAGATGTATCCTAACGGCAGATTTTAACATTTGCTCCAGCCGACCAAACAAATAAGTAGAAGCCACAACAATCCTGATGTACAATAAGTATTTTATTCCCTATAGTGAGGCCGCCCTTGCTCAACTATAATCGGAAAAAGAACCGGTTATCCATATAGGCGGGGAAATTAAGAGAGGTTTTCATTTTGGTATTGTTCTTGAATGATCATAGTATAATTTTTCTACCAAGATTCCATCCCTACGGGATTTTAATAGCTCCGTTAGGAGCGAAATCTTGGTAGAAAATTAAAACCCAATGATGCGAAGCCCCATCGGGGCGACATAACATTTATTTTATATGAAATTTAAACAGTCTCTTAATAATCGACAACATGAAAACAAAAAATCTAATCTCGGTACTGGCTTTTTTAATAGGAACAACTATTGCAACTTAGGTCAGAAGTACAATAACAAGACAGAAACAAAAGTTACAGAAGACAGCAGATACAAAAGCTGAAAAACAAAAACAGCAAACCAGTTCCGGATAAAATACCGAGAAAGTATAAACAATAAAAAATAAAAAAACATGAAAACAATTCAAGAAATTATGGTTAAATCACCAAAGTATTGCGATAAAAACGAAACAGTGCAGTCCGCAATAGAACGGTTGTCGAATGCTAATATTGGCTCATTACCGGTGTTGGATGAAAATAAGAAGGTTGTTGGCATGGTCACCGATCGTGATATTTGCCTGTCGCTTGGAAAAGATAGTAAAAAGAGTGCTTCCGAAATTAAAATCCAGGATATTATAAAGAATAAAGAAGTACATACCTGCCTGCCCGATGACAACATACAAACCGCTTTAAAAATAATGAGAACCAAGCAAGTAGGCAGAGTTCCGGTTGTAGACAAAGACCGGAACCTGAAAGGCATTGTTACCCTCGGTCATATTTTAAATGAAACGCGCGGAAGCAATGAAGAAGCCCAGATACAATATGCCGGAGAAGAGAACATCATTAAAACATTGCACGCCATTTCTGATCGTAAAACAGAAGCCATTTTTTGAAGTTTACATCCTAAATAATATTTTAACAAAAAATTTATTTATAATGACACTCATAATTAAAAAGAACGGAATACCCTTTCCATCATTACTCACCGATATTTTCGAAACAGATAGGTTTTTGGGGCCAGGATTTCTTGACACAAGCGCAGGACCTATTGCCGGGGACTTCTTTTATAAAACTCCATATGCAAACATCATTGAAAGAGAAAAGGATTATCTGATTGAACTTGCAGCTCCGGGATTGAGCAAGGGAGATTTTAAAGTGGAACTGGATGACAATACAATTTGCATCAGCACCGAAAACAAGGAGAACAAGGAGAAAAAGGATACAGGTTACAGGTGCCGGGAATTTTCATACGAAAACTTTTCACGTTCATTCCGGTTACCGGAAAACAGTAAAGCTGAGAAAATTGAAGCTAAATATGAAGACGGCATTTTAAAAATTGAAATCCCCAAAAAGGAGATAACTGTTTCAAAACCTAAAAAGGAAATTCCGATTTCCTGATTAGGGATAGAGAGCAGCCCCGTAAGGCTGCTCTTGCTTTTTACCCATAATTTTTTATTATTATCAACAAACTACAAAACATATGCTTTAACTAAAGATGGATGAGAATTTTAAGATCCTGCTCGCAACCGACTATTCAAATGAAGCAATCGATGCTGAATATTATGCGGTGCTTTTTGCAAAATTTACCAGCTCACAGTTAGAGGTGCTTCATGTATATCCTCCCTCCTTTTCATCAATCATAGATTCATTCAACTTCGAAAAAACTGATGCTAACCCGGTGGAATATGAGTTGACAAAACTTATTGATCATGTTGATGGACTTCTTGCCACTTTAAATATAACGCCGGATGAACTGCAATACAGCTGTGTTGTTCGTGAAGGAAAAATAATAAATCAGATCCGCGGGGAAATAAGCGAAATAAAGGCTGATCTTATTATAATTGGCACACGCAACAGTAATAGTTTCAGAGAATTATTGTTGGGCAGCCACACCTGGGACATGATAAAAAGGTCAAACGTGCCGGTGCTTGTGGTGCCAAAAGGCACCCTGTTTAATGAAATACAAACGGTTATTTTCGCTACTGAATGTCATGAAGAAGATATCACCGCACTTGATTTCCTTGTTGAATTTACAAAAGAATTTAATGCAAACATTATCGTTCTTAATATTACCAATTATGTGTTATCCGGAAAATTTGAAAAAGTCCTGTTTGAAAAATTTTCAGAGACATTAAAAAAAAGGATGTCATATAAAAAATCAAATATGCAAATGGCGCATTACGACAATATTATTGAAGGACTCAATGATTTTTGCATACGGAGCAATGCGAGTTGGCTCGCCATGCCGGTTGGAAAAAAACCATTGATTAAAAAAGCATTCGATCCTATTGCAAACACTACCCGAAAAATGAGTTTTCATACCCGTCTTCCCCTGCTTGCAATTCCCCTGGCAGATAACGCAAAAAATGCAGAAAAAATCTATGAAGAAATAGCGGAGAATAATTAAGGACATACGTCAAGTTTCCATTTATTTTTTTCGCAAGGACACCAGGACCGCAAAGTCTTTAATTAGATGCTTATCCGGAAATTTTAAAAGAGAGGATTATTTTTCAGGAATCATTTTATGAGCGTCTCTTTTAGAAAGATCAATGATATCCTTTATTTCAAGAAGCAATTTAACTCCTGATTTCTTAATAACATCAATATAGGCTACCTGATCTTCATTTAAATTGGTTTTGAGTAATGTATCTGCAAGATTGATAATGCTATTCATAGAAGTTTGTATTTCATGACTCATATCAGCTATAAATTTCTCCTTCATTCTTACAGTTTCTTCCAGTTGCTTTTGCATACTCATTAATTTACGAAGTGTTTCATTTACTTTTTGGAAGGAATCTTCCGCCACATACTTTGCAATAACCAATTCTTTTTCCATTTGCTTCCTCACTGTGATATCAGAATCGATAACAATAATTCTTTCTATTTCGCCATTTTGATTCAATGCAGGTGTAAGTGTACTTACTATCCAATAAGGTGTTCCTTCCTTAGTATAATTTTGAGCCTCATATGTTACTGATGTTTTATCTTTTTGAAGCGTTTCATATTGGATATTTCCGGGAGTAAGGCCTGTAGACTCGCCCTTTCTTAATATTTCACCATACGTTCCTTTTACCTCTTCAAGTGTATAATGTGAGAGTCTTGTAAAACCTTCATTTACCCATTCGATCCGGCCACCGGGATTGGCAATAATAATGGCATTGTCTGTTTTGCTCGCTATCCATGAAAGTTTATCTATTTTTTGTTCTGCCAATTTTAATTCTTCCTCCGCTTTTTTATGCTTAATAGCATTGTCCAGTGTTACAGGCAAAAAACGAAGATAATTCCTGTCAATGTCTTTAATAAGATAGTCATAAGCACCTGTTTTAATGGCTCTGACAGCTATTTGTTCATTTCCGGCCCCTGTAACAAAAATTATAGGAATATCTTTTACGAGATTTAAAATATCAAATCCGGTTCCATCCCCAAGAAGGTAATCCGTAATAATAGCTTCAAACTTAAAGTCAGATATCAGCCTTTTCGCTTCCGTTATAGATTCCACAATTCTATATTCATATTGCAGGTTTTCGTTTTGTACGAACCTTTTAAAAGCCATACGGTCAATGGGATCGTCTTCCACTAACAATATTTTATATTCACTATTAATCATTATCAGGTTGTATAAAGAGCAATTAAACTTATTTCGGCTTCTGTTTCGGAGTTTCCTGAAAAATTAATTTAACATTTCGCTAAACGTCCAATAGGTATCAATAGCTGCTATTATTTTCAAAAAATCCTTGTAATTAAGTGGTTTTACCATATATCCGGCTACTCCCAATCTAAAACATTCGAGCTTGTCCTTTTCTTCATTCGAGGTGGTAAATATTACCACAGGAATAGTTTTTAAGTCTTTATCTTTTTTTAAAACATTCAGAAACTCAATCCCATTCATTCTTGGCATATTCAGATCTAAGAAAATAATTCCTGGTCTCTGAGATTTATTTAATTGCAGGTATTCAAGCGCCTCCTCTCCCTCAGTTACTTTTTTAATAGAATTTTCAACTTTTATCTCACTAAATGCCCTTTCGACAGTCATGGCATCCACTTGATCATCTTCTATCAGAAGAATTGTTTTACCGGGTCTCATCTTTGTCGGTTTTTCGTCTCCTAAACAATCTTTTAGCTATTTTTACCCCAATTTTAATTCAATAAGGCTGACAAATTCCTATACAACTTGATCAAATAAGTAAGTTTACGAAGTTTACAAGAATATAATGGATTAAGGTTCATATTTCGATAAACGGGTAATAATACTCGGTAAAATTGGTAAGTAATAATCAGAACATGTTATTCTCCCATCATTGATATAATAAGCTTTAATTTATCTTCAAGTAACTGGAGGCGTACCTTAAGTGCAGTAATAGTATCATTCGTATCTGTTTTCAGTTTATCTGACCCCAATTGCATCATTTCAATTTCCTGTGTCGTTTTTTCAATATCCGATTTTAAGTTATCTATTTGCATTTTAAGTTGTTTGTTTTCTTCTTCACTCTGTTTTAGCTTGATTTCAAACGCTGAAATTGCTGCTTCCTGCTTTTTAATTTTTGCATCAGCTGAATCCTTTTCTACGCCTCCAATAATATAACTTAACATAACCTGATTAGATATCCCGGCACATGAACTCAATGGATTTGTAATAATATCATAAGCATACCCAAACCTGAAATTATTGTGAATTCGAATAGCGGCACTTACTCCAATTGCATAACTACTCTTGTAATTTAAATTAAACCACAGCATTTCCTTCCAGCTTATACCGGCATTTATATCATATTGAACAGGCGCGCCAGGAGTAGCGCGAACCATTATCAGGGGTGCAAACCGAACACTTTTATCGTCACCTATGTTAAAAACATATTTTACACTTGTTAAAAAATGCCGCGAAAGATTGTAATAGCTGCGTGCGTTATTGTCGGAGTATTCTATTGAATTTCCCATCAGTTGAGGAATTGTTAATCCCACCTGAAGTTTTTTCAATAAATAAGTAAATCCGATATTGCCATCCGCCGCATATTTTTGCTGATTTTGATTCAGCAGATAAGGATCTGTATAATCTTTCACGATCACTTTCGAAAAATCAATCCGGCTGTTGAGAACACCCAATGATATTCCCATTAACAGCTTATTATTTTCATTAATATTTAATTTATAAGAATATGAAATGTATGCGCCAATTTTATTTGAAATATCTGTAACATCGCTGAATAAATTAAGCCCCAGCCCCGCATTTTTGTGTTTTACCGGGCCTTCAATTGTCAAAATACTTGTAACAGGTGCGCCCTGTATGTCGTTCCATTGGATACAATGCGAGAGGAAGGCATTTACATGATTATCCGACCCGGCCATGGAAGGATTATACAAATAGGGATTAAGATAATAAAAGTTATACAATGGAACCTGCTGACCATATAGTTTGTTAATCAAAACAAAAAACAATACAAATAATGTTTTTTTCATTTTATTGTTCTTTTAAAATTGTAATTGTTCCTTTAAAAAGCTGGTCGTGACCAACAAAATTCAAAACATAATAATAGGCCCCGTCAGGAAGATAACTCCCGTTATATCTGCCATCCCAATTATTTATATAGTTAAATGAATGGTATACCTGCTGACCATACCTGTTAAATATAGTCACCTCATTGTTTGTATAATTTTCAATGTTTTCAATATACCATGTATCATTTTTACCATCTCCATTTGGCGTTACCATGTTTGACGCAATTATTTTGTAATCCGCAACTACATATATAGTAACTGAATCTGTATTTGCGCAGCCATTATTATCAATAGCCGTGAGTGAGTATGTTGTTGTTGAAAGAGGCAAAACAGATGGATTGGCAACCGTATGGTCGTCAATCCCTTCAGGCGGGCTCCATGAATAGTATAGTCCGCCTGTACCATTCAAATTAATAGTGCTTCCTAAACTTATGGTCATATTTTTTCCGGCATCTATTGCAGGCAGCGGAAATACATTAATACTTACAGAATCAGAATTTGAACAACCTGTTAAAGGCTGCGTAACTTTTACCGCATAGGTGCCTGAAGAAACAGCACTTATCGTTTGATTAGAAGATCCTGTATTCCAACTGTAAGTCAAACCGGAAGGGGCCGATAAAATAACCTGGCCGCCGGAACAAAATTGTTTAGGTCCCGAAGTGCCTATGTTAGCAGCAGGAGGTGTATTAACTTTAACATTTACAGCGGAGGTATCTCTGCATCCTTTATCACTGTTGATAGTTAATATTACTTTATAAATCCCTCCATTAATATACTCATGTGTTGGATTTGCCACGATGGAAGTCGTATTATCTCCAAAATCCCATTGGTAACTTTGAACAACACTTCCATTGGCATTTGAAGTATTTGTAAATAAAGTATTCTGGCCCAGGCATGTGACAGATGCATTAAAGCTTGCTGTCGGCCGTGGGTCCACAACTATTACCGCGTTCGAGGAAGTATCTGCCGGACAAATACCGCTCTTCGCGATCACACGATAAAAAGTAGTTGCAGTCAAATTGCTATAGTTTTGATTGGGGCCGGAATTGCTTATAGCATTCCAGCTGGCCCCTCCATCAGACGAAGACTGCCAATCAAGCATCCCTGTATAATTTACAACCTGGAGCATACCATTGTTTATATCGCTACAGACAGACGCGCTGTTAATAATATTTCCGGCAGTCGATTTAGGATTAACAGTGATTACCACATCCGATGAGTTGACCGCGTTGCATACACCACTCTGTACAACAGCATGAAACAAAGTGGTAGCGCTGAGGTTAAAATAACTTTGCGTACCGGTTGTATTAGAGAGTCTGACCCAACTGCCTCCGCCATCAATTGAATATTCCCAGCGGATTACACTTCCGGTTTGCCCGCTTAATTTTATCAGCCCACTGTTTGAATTACTGCAAACAGTGGTGTCCGATGAGGCTGTTCCTCCTACAGAATAAGGACTGGCATCAACGCCGATACGGGCTTCCGCCGAATTTTCCTCAGAGCAAATTCCATTTTTAACAACCGCCCGGTACCAGGTGGTATTTACAAGATTAGAATAATGCAGCGTGTCGGAAGTGTTAGCGATAGTTTCCCATGTTGCTCCGCCATTAGTTGACGACTCCCATTTTAATATTTTACCGACAAAACTGGATAGCCTCAATGTGCCAGAATTGGAACCGCTGCAAACAATTGTATTATTTTCAACAATACCACCAACAGTAGCGGGAAGTACTTTAATTGTAACTCCATTTGAAGTTTTAACACTGCACATCCCGCTTTTGACAATAGCTCTGTACATTGTTGTGACAGTAAGATTATTATATTTTTGTACCGGAGTAGTATTGGGTATTGCCACCCAGCTTCCCCCGCCATCAATGGAATACTCCCAATTCAAAATGTTTCCTGTATAACCGCTTAATCTCAAACTATCGCTACTTAATGAAGCACAAACCGAATCACTTTTCGAAACTGTTCCCGCTACTGTCACGGAATCAATTGAAATAATTGCCACCGCTGTTGTATCCGATTTGCAAACTCCGCTTTGAACAATTACCCTGTACCATGAAGTTTTGAGCAAATTATTATACATGCAGGATGTATTGGCTTTATTCGTATCAATCCATGTTGAACCCGAATTGGATGAATATTGCCACTTTAATACATTACCAACATGCCCGTTTAATTGAAGGACTCCATTATTCGGGGTACCACAAAAAGTCGCAGCTCCCGAAATCGTTCCTTTAACAGTAGCTGGATCAACTGCAATTACAGCGGCGGAAGAGCTTACCACAGGACACACCCCATTTTTAACCAGAGCACGATATTGCGTAGTAGTGATTAGGTTTGCATATTGGTAAGCAGCGGAAGTATTCCCTAAATTACTCCATGTTTTTCCGGAATCAGTCGAAAATTGCCATCCGGAAATACTGCCTAAGTATCCACTAAGAGTAAGTGTTCCACCATTGGAACCCGAACAAACAACCTGGTTTGAGCTGACAACGCCCGCTTTTACAGAATCAACGGTCAGAATTGCAATATCCGATGTGTCGGAAAAACAGGTGCCACTTTTTACAATAACCCTGTAGTATCTTGTTGCAGGTATATTCGTATAACTCAGCGTTGGATTTGTATATATAATATCTGTCCAGCTGGCCCCTGTGTCAGCTGCAGATTGCCATTTTACGATATTTCCGGTGTAACCGTTTAATAAAAGAGTGCCATTGTTGGAATTACTGCATACGGTCGTGCTTCCTGATATATTTCCTCCTACCGAGGAAGGAGATGGATTCACGGTAACTGTGGCAATAGAGGAATAGGCTGAAGGGCAGATTCCACTTTGAACAAGAGCTCTGTAACTGGTTGTATTTGTAAGATTAGAATAATTCTGGGTAACCGTAGTGTTAGAAACAGACATCCATGTTGATCCTCCATCAGTTGAAAATTCCCAACTTAAAATAGCTCCAACATGACCAGTGAGCTCCAGTGTTCCACCATTAATGCCACTGCAAACCATGGTACTCCCGGAAACAGTTCCTCCCACAGTTGCCGAATCAACGTTTATAACGGCAATACTTGAGCTTTTTGGAGGGCATACTCCATTTTGTATAATAGCCTTATATCGCCGGGTTTGGGTCAGGTTGGAATATGTTTGAGTAGTTCCGGTGTTAGCAATCGTACTCCAGGTTATACCTCCATCGGAAGAAAAACTCCACATGGATACAGTTCCCGTAAAACCAGACAAGGTTAGTGTTCCATTATTAGCAGAACTGCAAACAACTGTACTTCCGCCTATACTTCCACCAACGGGAGGTACATCAATTTTGATCGTGGCATCAGACGAAAAGGCGATAGGGCAGATACCATTTTGTACTACGGCCCGGTACTGGGTTTTAACAGTAAGGTTGTTATAATTCTGAGTACTATCTGTATTAGCAATACCGGTCCATGACGTTCCTCCGTCTGTTGAAGACTCCCATCGTATCACATTGCCATTATGTCCTTTTAATGTTAGCATTCCTTTGTTAGAAGGACTGCAAACCGTTGAATCCACCCAAACACTCCCCCCGATGGAAGCAGCATATGAAATGACGATAATTGTAAGTGTATCATTTAGAGAATTTACATCAGCGGTGAGCGATGTATATGCCTTTATGCTAAATGACCCCGGTGATGAAAGATTTGCTTTTGTAGAAAAAGAATAGGTAAGCGTGTCGCCGGGCATTATAGTGTTCGCAGGTACATTTTCTGTAACCGGGGAACCGTTATTGATCATATATGATACATTAAAGGGTACTTTAAGTGAATCACCATAATTACATATTTTAACAGAAACAGTTTCACTTGCTGTCAACATACACCCTGAAATAGGAGACGTACTCCCGGTAATTCCCACATCCGGTTGTGCAGAAACAATATTGAGAATCAGTAAAATATTAAAAAGTGCAATTGCCCTTTTAATTTGGAAGAAATTCTTAAAATTTATTTTTATGAGCATAACGGAATAATTTTTATTTATTGAAACGGCTTACAGATTGTTAATTTTATTTGACAATTGTAAAATAGAAAGTGCTACCCTTGCCTATTTCCGATTCCACCCATATTTTCCCGCCGGCATTTTCAATAATCTTTTTTACAATTGTCAACCCAATACCCGTACTTTCTTTTTCATCAATTGGTCTCAATGTTTGAAACATCTGAAATATTTTCTCAAAATATTTTTCTTCTATTCCAGGCCCGTTATCAGACACACTGAAAACATACTGATCCCTTTCTTCTTTGCATTTAACATTAATGATTCCTTTAGGCTTGTCCATATACTTTACAGCATTTTCTATCAGGTTCAGAAATACCTGCTGAATGCGAACTCTCTGGCAGGAAAGTGTCGGGAACCCGTCAAGTATATTTATTTCAATATTATCCGGCTTGTTTATCAATTGCAGTGTATCAATTAAAAGCTGCCGGATGTCAATTATCTCCTTTTCCTCCTCTTGTCTTCCAATCCGGGAATATTTAAGAATCCCATCGATCAAATCCTGCATGCGTTTTACCCGGTCCTTTAAAAGATGCAGCTGGTCAATTCCGTTTTGATCCAGCTTGTCTATATAATCAGTTACCACCCAATCAGAAATAGTGCTGATGGCCCTGAGCGGGGCCTTGAGATCATGGGAAACGACATATGCGAAATCATTTAATTCATTATTAGACTTCTCAAGTTTCAGAAGCAGCTTTGCCTGTTGTTGTTTAATACGATCCAGTTCATCGATCATCAGATTAAATGAGCGGCCAAGAATCCCCAATTCATCTTCAGATGCAACACGTACTTTTTGTGAAAAATCTCCCTTGGCAACCAGGTTAGTAATCTGTACAAGTTGTTTTAAAGGCCTGCTGATATGGCGGGCAAAAATGACCGACATAATACTTCCAAACAGAAGTCCTGCAATAAGTATTATTGTTATAACGCTCATGGAATTACGCGAAGCATCTAATGCATCTTCCTTCGCCTTTATAAGGTTTCTTTGAGCAAGAATTAGAATTTGTCTTTCTAATAATACCACCAGTTGTTTTTGAGTCAACTCAAACTGTAAAAGACTTTCTTCTTTAATCAATTCAACATTCATTATTGCCTTTGATAACTCAACGGTTTCATTAAATTTATTTCGGGCAGTGGCAAGCAATTGCTGCTTTCTGTCCGAATGAGTATAACGCATGTATGAACCAAAATTAGTTCTGAAATCCTTCTGATTTTGAATAATTCCATCTTTGAATCTCTCCTGGTGAGTCCTTAAATAGTTTTCAAGGTTCCGGTTTATATGATTAGCATTTACCTGCATTTTAAGGGCAGCTTTCAGCTTCCTGTATTTATTAAGATCCAGTTTTTTTATAGAATCCTGTATTTTTTCTTCCAGGAATCTGTTTAATTCCGCGAGATTTCCCTGGAGCATTTCTATTTTTTCGCTTTGCTGATTTTCCATACTTATAAGCACTTTCGAAAGATGGATAAATTCCGAATGCGACTTTTCTACTTCCTGACCCAGTTTTTTGATCTTGGGAGTTTGCAATATTTCCCGGTAATTATTTTGAAAAATATTAAAATCCTTTTCTTCTTTTTCTATAGTTACTAAAAGTGTTGTGTCGTGCTCATGCAAATACCTGAGTACTGCAAAACTGGTCCCAACTATATTTATCTCCATTTGGTATGCCGTAACACTTGTATTATGATCTATATCAGCAATCTGTTTTATTTTATCATTTACATACCTGGTTTGAAAAAAAGCCATTAATCCCACTACGAGCGTGAGTATCAGCAAAATTCCAATTACAAATGCCAATTTAATACTGATACTTTTTTTCATTTGGGTTAAAGCAAAACACCTTTAAAATATAAAAAGAGGTTTTAACGAAAGGCTGATTTTCGATAAACCATATAAATTCTTAGTTGAAATGGCAGTAATACGTAGCACTACAAATTTCGCATCCAGGCTACCTTCTCTTTGGAGAAAGTAGGATGAGGTGCAAAAGGTAAATTTGTCAGGCATCCTGTCTGCCGATGCACAAGTTCTCGTGATACCAAGTGATAACAGGCTGGTTTTTCGCAAACTCATGTAGCCCTCTGGTATACTTTATTTTAAAGTGAAACAAAATATTTTGTTCTTCTTTAATCAGGAAAAAAATATACACATATTACATTTTGGGTCATTATTCTTTAATAGAGTTTATATCGAATAAGCTTTTTTGTGGGTTTTAGTGTTTTTGTGCTTTAGTGGCAATTGAATTTTAGCCACCAAAGCACGAAAGCTCTAAATTTTCCCCCATATATTTTTTGAAATTGTATATAATAATCTAATTCGAATCTCTAATGGGAAAAATATTTCTCACATATTTTAATTAATTCCTCATTCATTTGATTCCATTATTCTCAATCCATTAGTAATTAATAATATAACTATTGGCATAATAATTACATATACTTCTACGATTAACTGTTTAGGGAAGATTTCAAAATCATGAAGATTTCAAAATCAATAGAAATCTGAAAAAATTAGAAATAAGCCCTCACAACATGGATCGGTTAATATGGGCTCTTAGCCAGCCGACCCAGGGAAAACAGGAAATCAAACCCAGCCTCCTGTCAAAAGGAGGCTTTGGTTTTAAAGAGCAATGAGAAAAGCAGTAATACCGATGTGATATCTGTAATGATCCAATTGCATTGGCCCAAACAGCTATCCGATCGGTATTATACCAAATACTGATTGGACTATATATAAATCAATTTGGTATAAAATAAATTTTCAATCAGGCAAAGAGCTCCAAATGAAAAAAAAGAAAAGAAATTCACAAAAAAAATCAAATAACCCGGCTCCCAACGACCCTGAAAAATATATTCCGGCAAAGCCCTATCCAAACCCCGATCCAACAAGGCCGTTGCCGGGAGGTAACGAACCCGAAAAAATTGACCCCACCCGTATTGATGAACCATTGCCGGGTGACAAAGTATTAGCTAAACCTAAATCCAAACTCAAACTCAAAAAAATAAAATTAAAATGGAAGTTATAACTACAATTCTAAAATTTGCGCAGGTAAAAGCATTTTTGGCAGTATTTATTTTTGTCACAATATTTTTGATTTCAACGGATAAATCCCGATCGCAGGGACCGTATGAAGGAATAGTAAAAAAAGCAGATAATTATTATACAAAAATGAATAATTCAGACAAAGATTTATATGCCTGCCTGCTTGATGAAAAACTAAAGGTTATTCATGATAGTACTATCGTGGGAGAAGTTAAGTTGTTTTTTGCTGACAGCGTCACTCTGAATGGTCAGTTGAAACCTTATCCAGAAGGTGCATTTGCCGGGGATGCAGCCTCCGCATTTTACTGATGTGAGATCACTTTTAAGTTATCCGGAAAATCGGTGCCGGCAACATTTGATAACCTGGCTCAAATTGCCAAAAAAAACAGAAATCATGATACGGAAACCGGCACCAGATGAAATAGTCATCGCGCCAAAAGGCGTGACAGACTGAACCTGAATAATTCCATTATAAGAATCTATACAAACTAAACCACTGGAAGTCCATAGGTTGTGATAAAGAAAGAATGAAATACTTAAAAATGCGCTGTTGTTCTCGTGTAATACAGATGCTATATATAATTTAATCCAATTAGAAACTGTATTCTCCTTTCGATCGGCATACCTGCACACCGAAGTGTTTTGATTCACAGATGTGAAGCCCTGGGTAACAAAAAAATTACATAGAAAAAAAGGAAGTTTCACAGAGAGTTACAGAGAAAAAAAATGTTTTTAGAAACTGGAAGTCTTGACAACATATTTAAACACAAGGATAAGCGGTTAACGATTAAATCTTAAAACATATACTCATGAACTCAACTATCAAAAAAATTCTTGTTCCGGTTGATTTTACGGAAACATCTGATATCGCTTCTTCAAAAGCAATAGAAATAGCAAAACATATAAAAGCAGATATTTTTCTGCTGCATGTAGTAGAATTTAACGGATATTATTTTTCCGTGGTCCCGGAAATGAAAACTATCGTCCCACCCATTAAAACTATTGAAGTAGAAGTAAAGAAAAAAATGGACGGGATAAGATATAATATCGAAAAGAAATCCGGTGTAATATGTAAAGTATTTGTCAGTACCGGCAATATCTGTGATGAAATAATTGATTTTTCAAAAAAAAAGGGTATTGATCTTATTGTAATGGGAACACATGGTGCGTCAGGTTATAAAGAACTGTTCATTGGAAGTAATGCACAACGCGTGGTTACGCTTTCCAATATTCCTGTACTCACAATGCAAAAGAATGGGAAAACATCAGATTTCAAAAATATCCTTATACCAATTGACGATTCATTACATAGCAGGGAAAAAATAAATATGGCTATGGTTATCGCACATATATTTAATGCTAAAATTCATCTTCTCGGACTTCCTAACTCAAAAGAAACCAAAGCGCTTGATAGGTTTAATGTTAAAATAGAATCTGTAAAAAAAATTATTAATTCTGAAAAGTTATCATCAAAAATTACAATTACCCATGGAGATAATATTGCCAAAGCAGCATTAAGCTATTCCAAAAGAAATAAATGTGACCTTATCGTGATAAATACCGGTCATGAATCAAAAATATCAGGCATTTTTCTCAATGGATTTGCGCAACAGATCGTAAATCATGCGAAGCCGCCGGTATTAAGTATTAAGCATACGGAAGGTCATTTTGCAATCACAACACCGGGGTATGGAATTGATTGATTAAGAAACGGTGCATGACAAATTCGCTACTGTATTTAACGCTCGTTTCGACAAGCTCAACGAATATTAAGGTACCTTGAATCTGGCGAAGGGTGCCGTGCTATAAATTCACATCCGATTATCAGAAACAATATAGAACAACAATAGGCTGGCATAATAATTGGCCATATAAATAACTATTAACCTTTAAATCATTCAATCATGAATAGCTTACTTTATTCAGTTGCAATAATAGCAATCATTGCGTGGGCAATTGGTTTTTTTGCTTATGGCGCAGGTGGATTAATAAATTTCCTGTTAGTAATTGCCCTAATTGCGATACTATTAAGGATAATAAAGGGAAGAGATCCGGTTTAATTCCTTTGCTTTAGCCGCTATTTATTAAATTAAAATTTTTGACCTTGTTGTATAAGGTTTTCCTGTCAATATTTAACAGCAGAGCCGCTTTGGATCTGTTGTAATTTACTTTACGCAAAACTTCCAGTATTTTTTCATACTCCGCATTTAATGCAGCCGACTTCAATTCGGGAAATTTTTTTGGTGTGGTATTTTGCTGATCGCTTTTCTTCTCCTCGGCTACCGGGTTAAATTTTGTACGAAATATAATTTCCGGTGGAAGCACTTCAAGAGTGATCATGCTCTTATTGCTTAGTAAGGCAGCTCTTTTTATAACATTATTCAACTCCCGCAAATTACCGGGCCAATTATATTCTAGCAGAACTTTTTTAACTTCAGGGACAAAGCCTTCAATGTTTTTTCCGAGTTCAATATTTACATTTTTAAGAAAGAAATCGGCAAAAATTAAAATATCATCATTCCGTTCACGCAAGGGCGAAAGATCAATTGAAAATTCATTAAGCCTGTGATATAGATCTTCCCTGAACTTTCCGCTTGCTGTTGCTACATTCAGCTTCTCATTGGAAGCCGCAATAATTCTGACATCTACATTTGTTTCCCGGGATGAACCCAATCTTTTTATTTTTCGTTCCTGGATGACACGCAATAAAGAAATTTGTATTTCATATGAAAGATTTGCTATCTCATCTAAAAAAATAGTGCCCTCATTTGCCAATTCAAATTGCCCTATTTTTAATTGTAATGCTCCGGTAAAAGCTCCCTTTTCATGCCCGAACAGATCGCTTCCGGCAAGCTCTTTTGTTAATGCACCGCAATCAACGGCGACAAAAGGTTTATCCTTACGTAAGCTTGAATTATGTATACTGGCCGCGATAGATTCTTTTCCTGTACCACTTTCACCGTATATAATCACGGAATAATTAGTTGGAGCAACTAACTCAACCTGGGCCTCCAGCTTTTTAGCTTCCTTACTCCTTCCAACAATATAACTTTTGGTATTGGCCGAAACCAGGATTCCACTGCTTTGCTGTATAAGCTTGTCGGATTTCGGATGTTTACCATCTTCTGAAACATCTATTTTTTGCTCATTAATATTTTTTTTCAGAGCCAGTGCCCTATCCATCATCAACACAATTTCTTCAGGTAAAAGAGGCTTAGTTACATACTCAAAGGCTCCCATTTTAATAATATCCACAGCGGTTTTTATATCGGAATAGGCTGTGATAATAATTACCTGGATAGCAGAATTAATTTCCTTTATTTTCTGCAGCATCTCTTTCCCATCTGTATCCGGAAGACGATAATCACAGAAAACAATATCAACCATATTGGTTTTTAAGTTATCAATAGCTTTTTTACCTGTAGTAAAAAAACAGGCATCATGACCTTTTTTTTTCAAAAAATGATCCAATACCTGACATATCATAATGTCATCATCTACAATAAGAATCTTAGCCATTTTTGTTTTTTTTAATAGTTATTAGAGTTTATATCGAATAAGGATTTTTGGTGGGCTTTTGTGTTTTGGTGCTTTAGTGGCAAATGGATTTTCGCCACCAAAGCCTGTCTACCGACAGGCAGGCATGAAAGCTCAAAATATTTACCAAATGTTTTTCTGAAAATTCCATATAATATTCGTATTCGGTATAATCTCTATTGAATCTTTTATATTAACGGTATCAATTAAGGAAGCTATGTTAGTTTGTTGTAATAATTCCTGAAATACGGTAATATTTTCCTCAGTTAACATTTTTTTCGTTAAACCAAATGTTCTGATAGTTGAAATTGAAATTATATGATTTGAATTATGCCACTGCTACTTGAGTTTAAGGAAATTCGGAGGTGGTATTTACTGTTCTAAGCCAAACCTGCCTGCCGGTCAGGCA
>JACPDY010000073.1 GCA_016183775.1 Bacteroidota bacterium | reverse complement strand
TTGAAGTGGATGTGCTTCCTCCGCTATCTCTTATTGTAACTGTATATGTGCTTGTTGATACCGGACAAGGATTTATATTTTGAGTGGTAGAACCATTGCTCCAGGAATAGGTATATGGACTCGTGCCGTTTGCTCCACTGGAAGTTACAGTTGCACAGGAATTAGGACAGACCGAGCTTCCTGTGGCAGTAACTGTAGGGCCGGTACAATTATTTCCTGTAATATTGAAAATGGTTGTTTGTGATTTGTTGCAGTCTGATGTTACTGTAACTGTATACGTCCCCGGGCAAAGTCCGGAAACCGTATTGGTATTACTTATACTATTTGTAATACTGATTCCATTGCTCCATGTATAGTTGAAATTAGCTTGCCCACATGTTACATTAACTGTTGCACTACCATTACAAGGAGCACAGGTGGTGGAGTTTACCTGTATCAGGCTGAGAGATGGATTATTGGGTACGTAGCGGAATAATGCGTTTGAAAAAGTACTGCTTGCACCGGTAAGCCCGCCGAATATATATATATAGCCATTGTTGTCAATCCATGCGACACCGCCCCCACCGGCATCCGGTCGATTTGCAGGAGCGGAAACTCCTTTTGTTCCATAAATAGCTGCCTGATTGGTAGTGTTACTTCCGCTGATCCAGGTCCATTGATTTGTTAATAGATTATAGTACCACAGATCATTGCGTGATCCTGTGCTGGAATACCCGCCAAACATCCAGAAATTGCCACACTCGTCTTTAACTCTTGCCCGGGTTTCATGTCTTGAGGGAGGATTATTTGCAGGAGCACTGACACATTGCGCTCCATAATTACCTGCATTGTTTTGGGTGTTGGGTCCCTTTACCCATGTCCATTCATTAATTGCAAGAGTGTATTTCCATAGATCATTTGTATAACCACCAGGGAAAGCGGTAACATTGCCGCCAAAAAACCAGAGGTTGCCTAATGCGTCAGTCCACGATGCATGTGGCCACCTTGCTCCACCGGGAGTGTTCGTTGGTGCTGAGGTACCTTGTGTTCCATATACAATTGCGGAATTCCAGGTATTGCTTCCCTTCATCCACGTCCATTGATTAGTTGCAACATCGTATTTCCAAACATTATCACCGTCATTGGTGCGTCCGCCATAAAGCCAAAGATTCCCGAGGTTGTCAACACCGGATCCGACTGCTTCATCATGACCACTGGGAGTATTTGCCGGTGCCGCTATACCCATAACTCCAACAACAGCCGCAGCGCCTGCAACATTTGAACCATGCATCCATGTCCATTGATTGGTTGCAATATCATATTTCCAAAGATCATTTAGAAGAGCCCCTCCAGGATTGTTTCCTCCAAACAACCAAAGGTTTCCCGAAAGATCCGTCCAAGATGCTATACCATGAGATCTTGCACCCGGATAATTAGCCGGAGATGGAACTCCTTTTACTCCATAAACTCCTGGTTGGTTAACTCCTGAGGGTCCTTTTATCCAAGTCCATTGATTGGTAACAGGATCGTATTTCCATAAGGCGCTGTAACGGTTACCAGCCATTGTATTTAATCCTCCGAAGAGCCAGAATTTCCCATTGTTGTCTTTCCATTCGCATGGTTCATATAAAGCAGGTGGGGTATTTGTCGCATTGGGAACACCTTGTACCCCAAATATACCAAGCGAACCCGGAGTATTGTTGCCATGCATCCATGTCCATTCTCCCGGAGTTTGAGCCATACCTGTTAAAGAAATAAATAGTAAGATCGGGCACATAAAACGAAAAAAGCCCCGTTCGATTTTTTTTCTCATAAGTTGTATCAGGGTGTTGTCAAATTAATATTCACACTACACCCGTTCTTGTCGACAATATTTATATTATATGCCCCGGGGCAAAGTTGACTTTTGTACCTGTTGGCATATCCATACGGCCAGGAGTAGGAATATGGACTGCTTCCGCCGGTTGCATTTACCATTAGCCACTCCTTGCAACCACATCCAATGCAGTTTGAGGTGCCCTTGGTAAATTGTCCTGACAATGGCGGCGGAGAGGTTATTGTTGTGGTTGAGGTTGACGTACAACCTTTGTTATCTGTTATGGTAACTGTATAAGTTCCCGTCGACAAGCCTGAAACCTGGAACCCTGTACCCGGAACCCCGCCACTCCAGTTATACGTATAAGGTGAACTGCCGCCACTTCCTGCAGCGGCTGCTGAGCCTGTCGAAGCACCGCTGCAATTTATATTGGTTGGAGTGATCAATACAGTTACAGCAGGATGAACTGTCACCACTGCCGTTGAAGTGGATGTGCTTCCTCCGCTATCTCTTATTGTAACTGTATATGTGCTTGTTGATACCGGACAAGGATTTATATTTTGAGTGGTAGAACCATTGCTCCAGGAATAGGTATATGGACTTGTTCCTCCTGCGCCACTTGAATTTACTGTTGCACAGGCGCCCGGACACATACTGCTACCCGTAGCTGTCACTGTAGGACCGGCAGAACAATTAATAACTATTACAGTAGAACCAACAGTATTTGTACATGCTCCTGTGGTTACCTGGTGACTGATGCTGTAAGTCCCCGCTGATAAAAAAGTATAAGCATAGTTAAGAGTCGTTCCGCTTACAGCCGGAGCCGGGGCCGGGGGGGTTAAAGTCCAGACGTAAGTCCCTGTTGTGCCTGCATTCGTAAAGTTTACTGTAGTGCCTATGCAAACAGTTCCGTTCGGTGATTGTGTGAATGCTGCATTTGCTGTACTTGTACTGGTTATTGTGGCACTTGATGTGGCGGTACAGCCGTTACTTCCGGTTATCGTTACAGTATAGGTGCCGGGACCAACGGCTCCCTGGTATTGACCAGTGAAACCATTACTCCAACTGTATGTGTAAGGCCATGCTCCGCCTGTGCTAACATTTGCAGTAAGAGTGCCATTGTTGACATTTCCGCCCGAATTACACGCAATATTTGTTTTTGATATTCCAATTACCAGGGGCTGAGCGTTCACACTCAGGGTCTGGCTTGTTGTACAGCCATATTTGTCCGTTACTGTTATGGTATAGGTGCCTGTATTTAATCCGCCCGCCATTTGCGTAGTTTGTGTATTGCTCCATAAGTAAGTATAGGGTGAACTTCCATTTGCCACATTTATGTTTGCAGTTGCTGTATTGCTCGCACAAGACCACTGGCTTGAAGTCGATAAAAGCATTGCAGGTGATTGGATAATATTGATATTGTATACTGCGGTGCAGCTTCCTGCGTCAGTTATTGTTGCGGAATAAGCTCCGGCACATAATCCTGTTGCGATTTGGTTGCTCACCCCATTGCTCCACAAATAGGTATAAGGTGTAGTGCCTCCACCCGGTGTTATTGTCGCGCTGCCGTTGCAGGAAGCGCTGCAGACGTTTGTTTGTACACTTGTTATTGTTAAACTGCTACCGCTGGCAGGCACTGTAACAAAGGTTGTGTCAATGCTGCAGTTGATAGTATCACTTACGATCACCCGATAATTACCTGCACAAAGATTGCTGATATTTTGAGTGTTTCCGATCTTTGCCCAGCTGTTGTTGTACCATTTGTAATTATATGAACCAACGCATCCACCGGCAGCTGTTACTGTTGCAGTTCCTGTACATCCGCAGCCCGAAGCTGTCGCAGTGGGGGCAAGAGTGAGTGTCGGAGGAATAAACTTTGACATGAACGCTCCTTCATAATCTGTTCCGCCGCCGTTGAATGTTGCGTCGTAGTACGCTCCTCCTCCCGGATTTGTTACAGGGTAGGTTGCGTTATTGACCGAAGACCCGTTGAATTCTGTCCATTCGCCGCCCACAAACAGGTTGCCATTCTTATCTAGTGCTAATGCATCCCGGTGATCGTTGCCACTTCCGCCAAAATATGTAGACCACAACAGTACGCCGCTATTTGTGAATTTTGTAATAACACCATCACCTCCAGGGTAAGAGGTTCCGGTAGGGCCATTATAGCTATTATCATTATAGCCGGTATAGCATGAATTTTGTATAGTTACATCAGTAGAAATAGTTAAAAAACTAACATACACATTATTGCAGTTGTCAATAACGATGTGATCATATTCATTATTTAATCTTTCGCCTGTGCTGCCCCCATACCTGGTGGCCCAAAGCAGAACTCCTGCATTGTTGAATTTAACAATGAAGATTCCTCCGGAGGCAGGCTGATAGTAAGCACCTCCGCCTGGATTTAAAAGGGCTGTGTTATTAAGATTAGATGCTGTACCCATAGCAAAAATATTTCCGTTTTTGTCTGAACGGACTGTATATCCAACCCCGGAACCTCCTGCGCCTCCATAATGGGTAGCCCATAAAAGCACACCTGTATTGCTGAATTTCAAAAAGAAGCCATCTGTTTGAGAGCCGTTTATAGGTTGGAAATATGCGCCTCCTCCCGGATTTAAAACAGGGAAGCTGACACCGCCACCATTTAGTGTACTACCGGTAACAAATACATTGCCATTGGGGTCGGCACAAATAGAGTTTCCAATATCATTCCAGTCTCCGCCGTAATGTGTAGCCCAGATTCGTACTCCGGTATTGCTGAATTTCAAAATAAAACTATCTTCTGCGTTAGCACCCTTTGCAGCTTGAAAATAAGCTCCTCCACCCGGATTTAAAACAGGGAAGTTAGTTGCCAGGGTCCAGCCGGTTACAAATACATTTCCTGCAGGATCGGTACAGATGGAATTGCCGCTGTTCCAATGGTTGGTACCTCCGTAAACGGTAGCCCAGAGTCTTACACCGGTATTGTTGAATTTTAAAATGAATGCGTATCTGTTGAAAGTACTCACTTGAAAATAAGCTCCGCCGCCCGGGTTAAAAACCGGAAATAAAGCGCTGCTGGCCAATCCCGTGACAAAAATATTTCCAAAGGGATCTACACATATAGAATTTCCTATTTCAAGGCCTGCGCCATAATACGTCGCCCATATCAGTACACCTGTGTTGCTGAATTTTAAAATAATTGGGTTTTGACTTCCGACAAACGTCCCCTGGAAATAAGCACCGCCACCCGGATTAGCCGTCGGAAAGCTGGCAGAATAGAAATAGCCTGTCGCAAATACATTGCCACTTTGATCGCAATCTAAAGCTGTTATTCCGTTCCAGATACTTCCACCGCCATAAAAAGTGGCCCATACAAGTTGAGGGTCAATGATTATAGTTTCGTGTTTGAAGTTTAAAGTTGCAAGCTCAAATGCGATTTCCGTTTCAAACCCGCGACCAATTCCGCCAGCGTTGCAGGGGTTTACTTTTGTTTTTGAAAAATAACTTGTAATATTTTTCTTTGTATTCTCGCTGTAGCTGATCGGCGCGTTTTCTGTTAATGTTCCATAAGAAGTTTTTATTTGAATGTCACCTTGTTCGTTAATATCCAGCTTTTCTTCAGAGCGGTAAATAAGTTTTATTTGCTTGGGGTCGCTTCCCGGGTGAACGACAAAGTCGTATTTAAAACCTTTGCTTTCGGCATTGTAGAATACCCAATCAATCCCCGGATAAATTTCTTTGATCGTTATTTTTTCATATGTATGGACATCTGTTATGCCTTCAGGGCAATGTCCTAAAAAGTATTGGGAGAAATCATCACTTTTTCCTTCTTTTATGATATTTTCTTTTTTGACAGACGCGTTCTTTAAAAACATATCTATCCGGCTCCACTTTACTCTTTTGTTTTCTCCATCCAGCGTCATAGTGGACGGAACCAAAGTGTCATGTTCTTTTTCTTCAGCTTTCAGGAACACATACGTCAATCCCTGTTCAGTAATATACATGTCCATTCCGGGCGCATGCGTTTTGAATAGTACAAATGGGACGGGTTTTCCATTCATATCTGCCAACTGTCCTTTGTTTTCTATGAATCTTACAGGTTGTTCATGCATCCATTGCTGTGCATTAGCTTTTAATTTAGGGTCAGTTGTTCTGAACCCAAACATTGAAGGTGCCAAAAGCGTAAAAAAAATAAACATTACAGAGTTAAAATGTGACCTCATTGCTTTATTTTATGGTACCACCCAAGTTAAGCTATTCATAAAAAGTATCCCATTTAAAATATATAAATATATAAATATTGAAAAATTATTTTATCTGATATTTTTATTAAAATAGCTATTATTTTATATAAAATACAAATATATTGTAGTTAAAATATAAATTTCGGGTAATAGATTTATAGACCTGAATTTGAATAATTCCTTATCCTTGTCAGCGGTATGATAGTCTAACGAATGAAGAGGTATTCAGGGAACTAAGCTTATTAAGGTTCAATAGAGTGTTTTAGAGGGGATGAACAATATGAAATGTCTCCGAACTATTGTTTACCTGATAGCTGCGCCGGCTTTTTCTGTGTAGGCCTTTATGAGTTTTTCCATTATTTTTTCGATCTGTTTATCAGTAAGGGTTTCATTCTCATCAAGCAAAGTGAAACTGATGGCATAGGATTTTTTTCCGGCTTCAAGCTTGTTGCCTTCATACACGTCAAATATCCTCACTTCCTTTAAAAATTTTCGCTCAGTTTGATAAGCGATCTGTTCAAGTTGCTCAAATGAAACAGCCTTGTCAAGCAAGAGTGCAAGATCTCTTCGCACGGAAGGAAACTTAGGTATTTCGTGGTATTCAAATTTCTGTTTTTTTATAAGCTCCAGGATATTATCCCAGTTAAAGTCAGTATAATATACATCCTGTTTTATGTCAAATTGCTTCAATAAAATTGGTTTGATCTTACCAAAACGAACAATCTGTTTTTTACCCGAATAACCATTGAGGTTTTCGGTCAGCAGATCATCATTGGCATTTGTTTCATATTTCAGTCCTGTCACGCCCAGGCGTGATAATACGGTGTTAACATAGCCTTTCATCGAATAGAAATTCGTTGAATCATATTTGTTGTTCCAGCTTTCAGTTTCTTTGCGGCCAGTTACAAATAGCGCCAGGTGCTTATTCTCAATGTATTTGCCCTCAATTGTTTTCAAATATGTTTTGCCGAATTCGTATAATTTCAGATCACTGTTTTTACGGTTAATGTTGTACGATACGGCTTCAAGTCCGCTGAATAAAAGCACTCTTCGCAAAATATTAAGGTCGGAGCTGAGTGGATTTAAAACTGAAATAAGTTCAGTGGAATTGACCGAAGATAAATTAGTATAATAATCAGATCTGGTCAGCGAATTGGTCATGATCTCGCTGAAGCCATTATTGCTCAATAGTTCGGCAATCGTATGTTGTACTTGTTCCGGATCAGGTTTGTCAGAGTAGGAAAGGGAAGCATGTATCGCAGACGGAATTTCAACATTGTTGTAGCCATATATCCTTAGTACTTCTTCAATAACGTCGACTTCACGTTTTACATCAACCTTAAAAGGGGGCACCGCAAGCATTAATGCATCGGCACCTTCGGTAATTATTTCGATGCCTAACGATACCAAAATATTTTTTATGATCTTTTTCCCGATCTCTTTTCCGATAAAATCATTGCAATTTTTATAAGATAATCCGACTTTGAAAGGTTCAATTTTAGTCGGGTAAATATCGATTATTTCAGATGTTATTCGTCCGCCCGCTATTTCCCTGATGAGTGCAGCTGCACGTTTAAGCGCATAAACAGTCATGTTTGGATCGGTACCGCGTTCAAAGCGGAAAGACGCGTCAGTTTTTAGTCCATGTCTTTTAGATGTTTTGCGGATATGAACCGGATCGAAGTATGCACTTTCTAAAAATATAGTTGTTGTTTTTTCTGTGATACCAGAATCAATACCTCCATACACGCCTGCAATACACATGGGATCGGTAACATTGCAGATCATAAGATCTTCGTTGTTCAATTCGCGCTCAATACCATCCAGTGTTTTAAACTTTGTTTTAACCGGTATTTTCTTTACGATCACTTTTTCACCGGTAATTTTATCGGCATCGAAAGCATGAAGCGGCTGCCCCAATTCATGCAAAACAAAATTTGTAATATCAACAATGTTGTTGATCGGTTTCAGGCCAATGGTTGTAAGTCTGTTCTTCAGCCAGTCGGGCGACTCACTTACTTTGATCCCGCTAATTGTGATGCCCGAATAACGGGGGCAACCAATCGTATCTTCAATAATAACATCAATTTTTTTGTCGGTATTATCATTAGTGAAGCCATTCACGTTAGGCAATTCAAGTGTAAGCGGTTCGGTATTATTTAGCAAAGTCTGGTAGTTGAGATAAGCTAAAAGGTCTCTTGCAACGCCAATGTGAGACGCGGCATCTGCACGATTGGGTGTAAGTCCGATCTCAAAAACATGATCATCTTCCAGTTTGAAATATGCTTTTGCGGACATTCCTGTAACTGCCGAACTATCAAGCACCATTATGCCATCATGCGAAGTGCCCAGGCCGATCTCATCTTCGGCGCAGATCATTCCTTCCGAAAGTTGCCCGCGTATTTTCGATTTTTTTATTTCGAAGGGTTCGCCGCTTGTTGGATATAATGTTGACCCGATCGTTGCGACCAAAACTTTTTGGCCGGCCGCGACGTTTGCAGCACCGCAAACAATATTTAAGAGAGTTCCTGTTCCTGTATCAACAGTTGTTACGCTCAGCCGGTCGGCATCAGGGTGTTTTTCTTTTGTTTTTACTTCGCCAACAACAATGCCGTTCAGCCCGCCTTTAACGGCAGCCACTAATTCAATGCTTTCTACTTCAAGTCCGCAATCGGTTAGGATCTTTCCAGCTTCTTCGGCTGTCAGGTTGATCTTCAGGTAAGTTTTAAGCCAGTTGTAAGAGATCTTCATTTTTGTAAGTCTTCAATTCTGCACTAAAATAAGAATTTTTAAGGTGCAAAGAGACAAGTTATCTATACCCGAACTTTTCTGGCAGCCTTTATTTTGGAAATACTAACATCACCTCTGATTGCGATCAGAATTTCGATGTTGTCGGATTTTATTCTGTAAATTATTAGGTAAGCACCTTTGATAATATTTCTATATATTTTTGTCTTTGTGTGTAGATGCCTGCACTCAGGATGGAGATAGAATTGCTTGTTTAAAGATGCGATATTTTCATAAAGATCCTCAATGAAATAATTTGCGGCTTTTGTTCCAAAGGTTTCAACTCCGTAGTCGTATATATTTTAAGACTTTTTTAGAAAAGTTTAGAAAATATTACTTTTCGGATTTTCTTTTCCATTTATCGATCCTCTTTTTAAGTTCTTCGATAGGATAAAAAGGTCCTTTTTCAGATTTTTCTATGAGAAATTTTAATCCTTCAGCGGTAAGTGAACTTCCTGGGATCGCTAGATTGGCGTTAACTATAAATTTCATTTTGGCTTTCTCCGATTAAACTTCTATAGAGAAAATAGGGATAAAAAGCAATTAACAATTAACAGTGCTTCAAAATTTCCCCGCAAATAAATTCAGCTGCCTTTCCATCGCCAAACAATTTAGGGAAATTCAAATTTGTTTTGTTGGAGAAAAGATCATAAGCCGCAATAATTTTATTTTCATCTGCGTCGGTAATTATCGCACTGCCGCATTCAACAAGCTCAATCCATTCCGTTTCTGAACGTAAAATAATGCAGGGCTTTTTAAAAAAAAACGCCTCTTTTTGTACACCACCGGAATCGGTCATCACCAGTTTACAGTTTTTTTCAAGCGCGATCATTTCAAGGAATGAAGCGGGTGGCACGATCTTTATAAGCGGATCCTCTTTTATTTTTTTATATAATTCAGCCGGCAAATTTTTATCCAGCAATTTGGCTGTACGGGGGTGAAGCGGAACTACAATAGTGATCTTTGATTTTGTTGAGATCTTTAACATAGAACTGAATAGTGCGGAAAGACGTTTCGGGTCGTCCGTATTCGTATTGCGATGAATCGTCGCTAAAATAAATTGTCCGCTTTCTAATTTAAGCTGTGATATGATATTGGTTTTCTGATCGGCAATACTTGAGAAATAAAGACTATTATCATACATCACATCACCACAGTGATATATTTTTGGATTATCTGCTGTATAAGGAGCGGGATTATTTTCAATGAAGCCTTCTTTCATTAAATTGTGGTACCCGGTTTTGGTAGGAGAGAAGAGTAATGTAGAAACATGATCGCATAAAATGCGGTTCACTTCTTCAGGCATGGCTTTATTGTATGAACGCAAGCCCGCTTCGATATGTACAACAGGGACATGTATTTTAGAAGCCGCGATGGCACCTGCTAATGTTGAATTGGTATCGCCATATAACACTATGCAATTGGGGCTTTCCTTTTCAAGTATTTCTTCAATCCCAACTATCATGGCAGCGGTTTGCTTGCCGTGAGAATCTGAACCTATGTTTAGATTATAATTTGGTGCCGGAATATTGAGTTCATCAAAAAACACCTGGCTCATGTTCGGATCGTAATGCTGGCCGGTATGCACGATCACTTCTTTGATTTTATCCGAATAGCTTTTGCTTATCGCTCTGCTCAAAGCAGCAGCTTTAATGATCTGCGGACGGGCACCTATTATGGTAAGGATTTTAAGCATATTTAATTTTGATTCGCTTGCCTGCCGAATTCGCCTCAGGCGGAGTAGGCAGGTTATCCGCACTACATCATTCCTTCATCCGCAAAACTATAATACCCCGTCTCGCTTACTATAACATGATCAAGAACAGGTATTTCCAAAAGTCTTCCTGCTTCCTTTAATTTTTTTGTTATTTGTATATCCTGTTCGCTGGGTTTGGTATTGCCTGATGGGTGGTTATGACATAAAATAACCGAACAGGCTAAGTTTTCTACTGCAGATTTAAAAATTATTTTGGAATCGACCACCGTTCCCGATACGCCGCCACGACTGATCATCTCTTTTTTAATAATATTGCCAGATCGGCTTAAAAGCAGCACCCAAAATTCTTCATGAGGCAGGTCAAGTAAAAGTGACTTAAATATCTCATAAACACCGGCACTGGTTGTTATTTTTTCGCGTTTTATAACTTCTGTTTCTTTTCTCCGGCGGCCAAGTTCCAACGCGGCAATAATGCTTATCGCTTTGGCTTCACCAATTCCCCTGAATTTTGTTAGGTCATTTATTGTTAGCTTTCCCAGCTCATTCAAATTGTTATTCACTGAATTTAAAATACGTTTTGAAAGCTCAACCGCTGTTTCTTCTGTATTTCCGCTTGCTATTAGAATAGCGATCAACTCGGCATCACTTAATACATGACGGCCTTTACTCATGAGTTTTTCGCGGGGCCGGTCATCTTCAGCCCAGGCCGTAATTGGAAGATTTTCCTTTAATGTTTCCATTTATTTTATATAATGCGTAAATATACTGATACTATTTTGTTTAGAAATACTTGGTATCAGTATAACTGAATCCAAGCAAATTTTCGCACTGACAGCCTTTTAACCTGCTATGATTCAGTAATAAATAATGAGTATTAAGCCGTCCTCCAAAAAGAAGGATATTTTTTTGGTAAAAAGAGGGTAAAATATTGTTATTTTTATGTCCCTTATGAAAATCGATAAACACATAAGCGCCTTATTATACGAACACGATTGCGTGATCGTACCTGATTTTGGAGGATTTGTGACGGGGTATGCTGCTGCCAAAGTGCATACCACCCAGCATGTGTTTACTCCACCCCATAAAAACATTACTTTCAATAAGCATTTAAAGAGCAACGATGGCTTGTTAGCTAATCAAATAGTAAAGGCTGAAAACAAGACTTTTTCGGAAGCGAATAACATCATTAGCAGTTTTGTTGCAGAAAGTAATGGCGCATTAAAACGAGGTGAGAAGGTAACGCTTGAATTGGTCGGTTCTCTATACCTGGATATTGAGCGTAACATACAATTTGAGCCGGATAAATCGGTTAATTATTTGGTGGAAGCTTTCGGAATGATAGCAATTCAGTCATTACCTGTTAAGCGTGAGAATATACAGGAGCGTATAGAAAAGAAGTTTGTTGACCGTGAACCGATTCCGCAGGAAAGAAAGAGAAGAAAAACATTGGCTTACATTACAACCGCCCTGGCTTTGTTTATAGCTACTTCTCTTATCTGGTTGTCGGTTGGTACTGATATATTGAAAAACGCTAATTATTCATCCCTCAATCCATTTGCTGAACGGATCGCCCTGCTTTACAAAGTGCGCCCGGAAGTTAAGCCTGCATTGTCGGATAAAGATCTTAACCCTGGTAAATTTTCCTTACCCATAAATGATACGCTGCCCCTCGCAACTTTGTCCTTAATTGATGATGTTGACCATAAACTGGTGGTTCGTTTGCATGAAAATGTTTCTGTTGCCGCCCATGAGAAGGACAAAACAGCCGGCGTAAATAATGGCACTAAATTGGTGGCCGGTCTGAAATATCATATCATTAGCGGTTGTTTTAAAATTGAGTCGAACGCCAATAATTTTGTGGCCATGATGAAAGCGAAAAACCTGAATGCTGCTATAATCGGCAAAAATAAAGATGGTTTATTTATGGTAAGCTGCGGCGATTTTTCCAATAAAGACGAGGCCGAGAATGAGCTTGCCAAGGTTCGTACGATCACTGCGGCATGGGTGTATGAGAATTAAAAAAGTTAGCAAAAAAAGAAGTTGGCAAAGGGCAATTGGCAAACGATAATCACTGCCAACTGCCAATTGCCAATTTTTTTTATTCTTTTCTCTTTCTGCCGTATACTACTATTGAAGCCACCAACAATCCGGCAAAGATCAACAACCCAACAATTCCCCACCAAAAATTTCCGAAGTCTTTCAGTTCAACAATAAATACTATTGCCACTAAAAAAAGGGTCGCCACTTCGTTCCAGAAACGCAATTTGATCGCGGACCATTTGAATACATCATTTTGTAATTGTTTGTATAAGGCGCCGCATTGAAAATGATAAAGCGTTAACCCAAAAACAAATGTGAGTTTAAGCAACAGCCATCCCGGAAAAGAAATGCCGAACATTTCATACGCCAGCCAAAATGCGAATGTGTATGTAAGTATAGCGGAAGGCCAGGTAATGCCATACCATAGCCGTTTTTGCATGATCTTAAACTGTTTGGAAAGAATTGATTTTTCGGGTTCGGGCTTATCCTGGGCCTCTGTATGATAGATGAAAAGGCGCGGAATATAAAATAATCCCGCAAACCAGGTCACTACGAATATGATGTGCAGCGCTTTGATGTATAACATAGCGTAAAGTTATAAGTTATACGATCATAAGTTGGATGAATACAACTATATTTTTCACCATTAGCAGTGTTTGGGCTAAAGCTCGGTTATCTTTTATTTTTCATTACCCCGACCTTAAGGTCGGGGTAATGAAAGGCACACCAACGTGGGCTTTAGCCCAAACTATTTTTGATTATTAATATTTTCGAACAACTACTACAGTATAAACTTTAACTTATAACTTTACAACATGGCAAAATCGAAAACCGCAAAGGAGTCACTGGCAATAACAACTGAGTTTGTTTTGCCCAACGACACAAACGCATTAGGCAATCTTGCCGGAGGCAAGTTGTTGCATTGGATGGATATTACCTCTGCAATAGCTGCTCACAGGCACTGTAAGCGGGTTGTAGTAACAGCTTCTGTAAATAGTGTTTCGTTTGGCCATGCAATTAAATTGGGAAGCATAGTTACTGTGCAGGCGAAAGTTTCACGTTCATTTACGTCTTCAATGGAAACATTTATCGATGTGTGGGTCGAGGATGCTGTTACCGGTGAACGGACAAAGTCTAATGAAGCTATCTACACCTTCGTTGCTGTTGATCAGAATGGCTCACCATTACCTGTTCCTGAATTGATCCCTGAAAGTGAAGAAGAAAAGGAGCGTTATGCAGGCGCTTTGCGCAGAAGACAGCTGAGTCTGATCCTTGCGGGTAAAATGAAACCCGCAGAGGCAACGGAGTTGAAGGCGCTGTTTCTTTAAAAAAAGCACTGTTTTTATTTGTTTACTATTAGTAAACTTTTATCTTTGTGTTGTGTTTAATATCATAGCAAGAAGGACGCTATTGGAATATTGTAAAAAATATCCTTTGGCTAAGAATGCATTACTTGAGTGGTATAGTGAGTTGCTGAAAAGTGAATTTAGGAACTTTAACGAATTGAAGAAGATATATGGAAATGCGAGTTTAGTTGGAGATAACAGAGTTGTGTTTAATATATTGGGAAATAAATACAGATTGGTGGTCCGGGTTGCTTTTGAATATAGGACAATGCAGGTAAAATGGTTTGGAACGCATGCAGAATATGATAAGATCAATGTTAGTAGAATTAAATATTCAGGAAAATGAAATTAAAGCCTATTAAAACAGAAAAGGAGTACAATACATATCTTAATTGGGTGGATGGAATGTTTGACAAAAAAATAAAACCCAACACAGCTGAAGGAGAAAACCTTCAGGTTGTACTTTTGCTTATTAAGGATTATGAGGATCGGCACTATGCGATACCGATACCAAATCCGGTTGCAGCGATTAAATTGAAAATGGAAGAAAGGGGTTTAAGGAGTAAAGACCTTGAGCCATACATCGGCAATAAGAGCTATGTTTCACAAATTTTAAGCGGGAAAAAACCGCTGACCCTTTCAATTGTAAAAGCACTTCATAAGTTTCTTGGAATACCCGCTGAGATTTTATTGGCTTAAGAAGTCCACGATCTGGTTTTCATCAATTTCCTTCATACACTTAAAGTCTCCTTTGGGACATTTATCATAGCCAATCTTAGAACAAGGCCTGCAGCTTAAATTTTTCACCTCAATTGTTTCGTTCCTCACCCCTCGTCCCTCGCCCCTCGCCCCTGTATAAGCATACATCCCAAACTCCGGAACAGTATTCCCCCAAACAGAAACAATTTGCTTTTGAAAGGCCGCCGCTATATGCATCAGGCCGGTGTCGTGTGTGATTATTTTTTGAGCTTGTTTTACAAGTGATGCGGATTGATTGATGTTATATTGATTGCAGGCATTAAAGATCAGGTCACCAACCGCCTTTTTGATCTGATCGCCTTTTACTTCATCCTCTTTCCCGCCTAATAAAATGATCGGAGTGTTTAGTTTTTTGCAAATGGAAATTATTTTTTCAACGGGTAATTGTTTTGTGGCATGCGCAGCGCCAACTACAAAACCAATATATCCGTTGCGGTGTGTTTCGGGCAATGTGCCGATGTTTATTTCGTCTTTTGAAGGGATAAAATAATCCAGGCCTTTGCCGTCATTGCTTACATTAAGTTGGTTGACGGTATCCATGTAACGGTCGACAATATGGATTGCAGGCAGCCTGTTAATTTTAAAACGAACCATTAAAAATTTTTCAATATTCAGCTTGTTGAATGAAGAGGATGGTTTTTTAAGTTTTCGCTTTACCTGTAAGCTTCGCAGGTTATGGTGAAGGTCGACTACAAAATCGAAATTTTCTTTTTTGAGATCCTTAATGGCTTCGTCAATGTTTTCTTTAATGGTGTGGACTTTGTCAACATACGGATTACCTTCTAAAAGAGAGCCGAAGCTTTTTTTTGTTAGGTAATGTATCTCAACATCCTTGAGTTGTGTTTTTAAACAGCGTATAACAGGTGTTGTTAAAACAATGTCGCCTATAGAGCTAAAGCGTATGATGAGTATTTTTTTCAATTAGTAATAATTTACTTACTCCTCAATCAGAATAAGTTGCAATGCAGTAATTTTTTTGAAGCCTTTGTCGGCGGAAAGGAGCGGGGCATCAATATAAATTGATGTGGCAGCAATAATAGCATCAGGAAGTTTAATCGCGTACTTTTTTCTTATTTCGATAACGCGATCCTTTATTTCGGAATTGATATCGATAATAACGCACTCATCAATAAATTGCTTAACCTTTGAAATTTCATCATTTGAAATTCCGTTGTATCCCAATAATTCTAATTGCGTTACAAAGGAAATATATAGTTGTTTGTCATTAATTAAGTTAGCAACAGTTTTATTTCCTGACAATAGAAACAGCGCTACATTAGTATCAATTAAAAAATTATTCCCACTCATCTCTCATTCTTTTTTGAATATCAAAGGGAGATTCTTTGAGTTTAATAACCCCGCAATATTTGTACGCATTAATGCCTCTTCTGAATTTGATCTTTTTTAAGAAGCGTTGAATTTGTTGCTTTGTACTGTTAAGCTTTATTACAGTTACCATTTTTATTAGTATTTATACGTAAAGTTAGTAAAACCATTTCACTTTTTAATAATTGATTTATCGGTAAATTAGTGGCTCAATATGTCCGAAACATTTCTCGATACGCCCATTGAATACCTAAAAGGTGTTGGTCCGAGCCGGGCCGAACTTTTAAAAAAGCAATTGCGTGTGTTTACTTTCCATGATCTGTTAACGCAATACCCGTTCCGGTATGTTGATCGTACTAAATTTTACAAGGTAAATGAAATAAATGTTGACCTTCCTTATGTACAACTGCGCGGAAAAATATCACGTGTGGAATTGGTGGGGAAGCAAAGAGCGAAACGTTTTGTTGCTTATTTTGCAGATGAAACAGGCACAATGGAATTGGTTTGGTTCCGCGGATTGAAGTGGATAGCTGATAAAGTAAAACCCAACGCAGAATTTGTGATATTCGGCAAACCCGCCATATTTAACAATAAGTTCAATATTGCCCACCCCGAAATTGAAGAGGTAAGCGATGAAAATACCCGCCTGGCGAGCGCCCTTCAGCCTGTTTATAATACCACCGAGCTGATGAAGAATAAAGGACTCGACAGCAGGGGTGTGTATAAGTTGATTAAAACACTTGTCGCTAACATCAGTAAAAATGTTCCCGAAACCCTTTCTGATGAATTGCTGGCGGAATACAAATTTATTTCGCGGGAGCAGGCGTTTAAAAACATTCATTTGCCTGAAAGCCCGGAGGCCTTGCAAAGGGCGGAGTACCGCTTGAAATTTGAAGAGTTGTTTTTTATACAATTGCGATTATTGCGCTTAAAAGTTATCCGCAGCAAAAATTTTAAGGGATTTGTTTTTAGTAAAGTCGGAGACTATTTTAATAATTTTTATTCCCATCATTTACCTTTTGAATTAACTAATGCCCAAAAACATGTGATCAAAGAGATTCGTGCGGATATGGGTTCAGGTAAGCAGATGAATCGTTTGTTGCAGGGCGATGTAGGGAGCGGAAAAACATTAGTGGCCTTAATGACCATGCTCATTGCGATGGATAATGGTTTTCAGGCCTGTATCATAGCTCCCACAGAAATTCTCGCCAACCAGCATTATGAAACCATAAGTAAAATGGTGGGGGAGTTGCATATAAAAGTTGACTTGCTTACAGGTTCTACAAAAAAATCGGAGCGAAAAATTTTACACGCTCAGCTGCAAAGTGGTGAGTTACATATTTTGATTGGCACACATGCTTTGCTGGAAGATGAAGTGTTGTTTCAAAATCTTGGTCTGATCGTTATTGATGAACAGCATCGTTTTGGAGTGGCTCAACGCGCGCGAATGTGGAAAAAAAATACGCAACCCCCCCATGTGCTCATTATGTCGGCAACCCCCATACCACGCACACTGGCCATGACTTTGTATGGCGATCTGGATGTGTCTGTTATTGATGAATTACCCCCTGGCCGTAAACCAATATCCACCTCACATAAGTTTGATTCGCAGCGTTTGCGTGTGTTTGGTTTTATGAAAGAGCAGATCGCTTTGGGGCGGCAGATCTATGTGGTATATCCCTTGATTGAAGAATCGGAAAAGCTTGACCTGAAAAATTTAATGGATGGGTATGAAAGCATTGTGCGGGCCTTTCCGGCACCTGGATATCGGGTAAGTATTGTACATGGGAAAATGAAGCCGGCCGATAAGGATTTCGAAATGCAGCGTTTTGTCAAAGGTGAAACTCATATAATGGTGGCTACAACTGTTATTGAAGTAGGCGTTAATGTACCAAATGCCAGCGTAATGGTGATCGAAAATGCCGAACGCTTTGGTTTGTCGCAATTGCACCAGTTGCGCGGCAGGGTAGGGCGGGGGGCCGATAAGAGTTATTGTATTTTACTTACTTCATTTAAACTGAGCGCCGAGTCAAAAGTCCGTATTGAAACAATGGTACGGACCAATGATGGTTTTGAGATCGCTGAAGTTGATCTGCGTCTTCGCGGACCCGGTGACCTGGCGGGCACACAGCAAAGTGGGGTTGTTGACCTGAAAATATCGGACCTCGTTAAAGATGTACAGATACTGCATTTGGCTCGTAATGCAGCAACAGTGCTTTTAGCCGATGATCCTAATATAGAGAAGCCTTCAAATGTACGTATTGCAAATCAGTATGTTCGTATTAATCAAAGTAAAATTAATTGGAGCAGGATAAGTTAATCCTCGCCGGCTTTTCCATTTGAGGTAGGGTCAGCGAATTTTGTTAATTTAGATAATATATCAGTAGTGTTTTGATATTACTCAAAGATATTCAATTGATTACGATTTAGTTCTTTGAAATTTTGTTTTATTGAGGTTGCAAACAGTTGCGGAATGGGCGTTTTGTCAAAAATGCTTATGCTCAAAATTTGTAATATTTCGT
>JACPDY010000072.1 GCA_016183775.1 Bacteroidota bacterium | reverse complement strand
GTGGTTACGAATCAATGCTCGAACATTACCTGAAAGTAGCTCCACAATTTAATGAACCGCTGTATACGAGGCCCGTACGTACAGTGGTGTGAGAGGCGCACTCCGTCAGATTTTGATGACGGAGCCGCCTACTCGATTATAATCAAATTGGGCGAAGTTGAACAGGGAAAGGAGAAGCAGTGAAACGAGAAAAAATAATTTACGCATTTACCCGATTCTTATTTATTGTTGTATAAATTCATGGTGCGATCGATGCCAATAGTACCAAAGCTTTTTATGGTTTCTACAGCAAGGTCTATCCGCTGGACCAGTAATTTTTGTTCTTCGGCAGTCCATTTGCCAAGTACATAGTCAACCTGCCGGCCTTTCTGGAAATCACTGCCAACACCAAAGCGCAGGCGTGGATACGCGGAGGTGTTAAGCGTTTCTTGTATGTTTTTTAAGCCGTTATGACCTCCATCGCTTCCTTTTGGTTTAAGACGGAGGGTGCCTAAAGGAAGTGAAATATCATCAGTGATGACCAGTAAATGTTCTATGGGAATTTTTTCTGCCTGCAGCCAGTAGTTTACGGCTTTCCCGCTAAGATTCATGAAGGTTGTAGGCTTTATTAAAATAAATGTTTTGCCTTTGAACTTGTATTCCGCTTTGTATGCAAGCCTGTCCTGCGTAAAAAAAACACCGGAGGTGTGGGCCAATGTATCGAGTATGCTAAAGCCTATGTTATGACGGGTGTTTGTGTATTCGTCACCAATATTGCCGAGGCCTGCGATTAAATACTTCACCTTGTAAATATATTAAGAAAGTTTAAGGGGACTCTTAATTGTTCTAAAACAAAACCACCTCTCCGAATTGGAAAGGTGGTCGAAAATCAACTTCTTCTCCGCCCTCAGGCGGGAATGGGAGTGAGACTATTTTTTCGGAGCGTCCTTCTTCGGAGCATCTTTCGCACCCGCTGCCGGAGCTGCTGCACCCGGAGCACCCGCTGCCGGAGCCGGAGTACCTGCTGCCGGAGCTGCTGCCGCTGTTGTAGCTGCTGCTGCCGGAGCTTCTTCTTCCACGTTACGTGTTACACGTACGGCAATAACGGTAGCGTTAGGAGTGTTTAAAAACTCAATGCCGTCCAATTTTATATCTTTTACACGAACCGAATCGCCGATTTCCATTTTTTCAACATTAACTGTGATCGCATCAGGAAATTTATCCAAAACTCCTTTAGCTGTAAGGCTTCTTAGCTTTTTCAAAAGTTTACCTCCTGCACGCACACCGGGGGCTGCACCTTCAGTTTTTACGGGAATCTCCATCGTGATCGCTTTTCCGGGAGTGATCTCCAGGAAATCAACGTGGATGATCTTATCCGTTACTTTATGGAACTGTATGTCTTTCATTACCGCGCTGAATTGTGTTCCTCCAACGTCAATTTTTACCGCATGAATATCAGGAGTGTATACAAGGGGTTTGAATTCTTTTTCTGGAGCGGCGAAATGAAGAGGTTCCTTACCGCCGTATAATACGCATGGCACCATTTCGCTTCTTCTCAGGTCAGCGGCATCTTTTTTTCCAACTTGGGTTCTCTTGGAACCTGTGATCGTTAATGTTTTCATTTTTCTTATTTGTTAATTTAAATAAACCCCTTTACTTTATTTGCGGGCCGTCGGGGGAGATCAACGGTGTTTGATCAGCAAATAAAATGCGAACTAATGGATTCGAAATTATGAACCCTGTGTAATACGTTGGCAAACAGGTCGGATACCGATAGGACTTTTATTTTACTACTCTCCCTTTTAAGAGGAATAGTATCGGTAACGATCAACTCTGTAAGTTTTGATTTTTCAATACTATCATATGCTTTGCCTGAAAGTACAGGATGTGTGATCACGGCACGCACGCTGGCCGCACCCCTGTCAAGCATCATGTCTGCCGCTTTGGTAAGTGTGCCCCCTGTATCAATGAGGTCGTCAACCAGCACAATGTTACGCCCTTCAATTTCACCAATGGCGGTCATTGAGTCAACAACATTGGCTCTTGTGCGCTGCTTGTAGCAAATAACAATTTCACACTTTAAAAATTTAGCGTATGCGTTAGCCCGTTTAGCGCCGCCCATATCAGGCGCGGCCATACTGAGGTCAGGCAGGTTAAGGCTTTGTATGTATGGTAAAAATATAGATGAGGCGTACAGGTGATCCACAGGAACTTCAAAACATCCCTGTATCTGATCGGCGTGCAGATCCATTGTAATGATCCGTGTTACACCGGCGGCTGATAATAAATTAGCCACCAGTTTAGCACCAATAGCTACACGGGGTTGATCTTTGCGATCCTGGCGTGCCATGCCGAAATAAGGCAGCACAGCTACTATCTGGTTAGCAGATGCTCGTTTAGCGGCATCAACCAATAATAATAATTCAAATAAATTATCGCTGGGAGGAAAAGTGGATTGAATAATATACACATCACTGCCACGGACCGTTTCTTCAAACGACACCTGGAACTCGCCGTCGCTGAACTTCAGGATACTGACATTCCCCAAAGGCTGACCGAAAGATTTAGCGATTTTTTCGGCCAAATACCTTGAACTGGATCCCGCAAATATTTTAACCTGTGATTCCATGTAATGCCCTCTTAAACAAAGGGCTGCGAATATAGCTAATTTCGGCGAAATGTGCCAAAATATTTGGTCTGTATGAAACAAATGAATAATTTCGACCCTTGTAAAAAAGTTGGCAATAAGCGGTTTGCAGGTAGCAAACATAAGAAGCTAAAAATCAACTATTTACTGCAAGTATGCCCAGATGGCGGAACTGGTAGACGCGCTGGTCTCAAACACCAGTGTCTTCACTGACATGCCGGTTCGATTCCGGCTCTGGGTACTGAAGCGGAATAGTTGGATATCCAATCCAACATTCCGCTTTTATTGTGTTCGAAATCATCGGGAAATGAAGCAAATCGACTGAAAATGTTTGCTATTTTATTAGTTCGATAAGTACCATTTCTTCTATCATAGCCTATTCCCTGAGGGAACATCAAATTTTGCAGCGCTATCTTCTGATACAACTGACCATTTTGCCACAAATTTACAAGATTTGAGTGTAAAAACTTGACTAATTATACCATTTCAAATTAAAACATTTGCAGCAGCAGCTTTAATTATTTATATTTTGCTAAATGCGAATATTGCACAACAGTATGTGCAATATTTATTCATTTATGCACATCCTAATGTGCAATTTTAGTTTATATTTGCAAAAAAGAAATTTACAAATGATAGCATTATTAGAACAATCGGAAAATCTTTTAGCCCAAACATTCTTAGATTTCAAACGATTCCTTTTTGATAAAATCAGATGGAATAATAGATTGATAGGCATCAAAGGAGCAAGGGGAACAGGTAAAACTACTCTGTTGCTACAATGGTTGAAACAACAGAATCTATCAGCAGACAAAGCAGCATATTTTTCATTAGACGATCTATACTTTACCCAACATTCCTTGAAAGAAACTGTAAGGGATTACCACAAACAGGGAGGAAAGATTCTTGTCCTGGATGAAGTGCATAAGTATAAAAACTGGTCAGCAGAAGTTAAGAACATCTATGATTTCTTTCCTGATTTAAAGATAATTTTCACAGGTTCGTCCATCATTGATATTTCCAGGCAACAAGGTGATTTAAGCAGAAGAGCTTTGATTTATGAATTACCGGGCCTATCATTCCGTGAATATCTATCCATGAAAAATATTGTCACCCTACCAGTGATAACCCTTGATGAACTCCTTTCAGATCCAGGTCAGATCAGAAAGCACGTGCCGAAGGATTTCAGACCCATTCAACACTTCACTCAATACCTCAATACCGGATACTACCCCTTTGCGTTGGAGGATCCTGAATCGGTGCATCAGAAAATAAATCAACTCATCCGAACTATTGTGGAATATGATATGGCCGAGTTGAAAGATTTTGATATACGCAATGCCAAGAAAGTGCTTCAGCTGATATACGTGATTGCACAACAAGTGCCTTTCAAGCCGAATCTTACATCACTTGCAGTAAAGACATCCATCCATAGGAACTCTTTAAGCAATTATTTGCACTACCTGGAGCAGGCAAAGATCATTACACTGCTTTACCCTGCCGGGCGTAGTACGGCTGTGCTGCAAAAACCGGAGAAAATATTCCTGAACAATACCAGCTTACTATTCTCATTGGCTGAAGAGCAAGCAGAAAAAGGTGCTGTAAGAGAAACATTTTTTATGTCGCAGCTCCATCCATTTCACAAAATACATATGCCTAAGCAAGGAGATTTTATCGTAAGCAATAAATACACATTTGAAATTGGAGGCAAAGGAAAAGATCACAAGCAAATACAAGGTGTAAAGAATGCCTGGTTTGTTAAAGATGATATAGAAACTCCTGTTGCAGGAACTATACCTTTGTGGATGTTCGGGTTGTTGTATTAATTGCAGACTTTTGGGAGGCGATCTTATTAAATACGGTGTTAATAAATATTATTGAAAGGTGGAACAACATTTCATTTTATCACCAGCGGAATTAAATCGGCATTGGATGAAGCAAAAAAAACTGCACAAGGAAAAGATATAGTAATTGGAGGAGGCGTTTCAACAATTCGCCAATCTTTACAAGCGGGTTATATTGATGAATTAGAAATTTCATTATCACCAGTTTTTCTTGGTTCAGGAGAAAATTTATTCTCAGGAATTGACATGTTTAATTTAGGGTATAATAAAATAATAAGAACAGAAAGTGAAGAAGCAACTCATTTTACCAGCCATCCCTATAAGCTATAAAAATCAAGAATAGTATGGGTGTTTCTGATCTAAGAATAATAGGTGGTATATTTTTAATGTCGGTTATGGGTACGACTTCTTCTTGCCATTCACAGAACACACAGAATAAAAAGACCGAACAGCAATCTCAACCAAAAGACTCCCCAATAGCTGAATATATTGTGGAAATATTCGAGGACTTAAAAGGGAATCTGTGGTTTGGAACCATTCCAAAAGGTGCGGCCCGTTATGATGGAAAAATGCTTACTTACTTTTCTACAAAAGGTGGATTAATCGGTAATGTTGTTACAAGCTTTGCGGAAGACAAAGATGGAAATTTGTGGTTTGGCACACATTCGGGACTTTCAAAATATGACGGCAAAAAATTCACCAATTTTACCGAGAAAAATGGTCTTGTTAACAACAGGGTTTCTGAGCTATTAATTGATAAAACAGGAATCATTTGGGTTGGAACCTGGGAAGGAGTTTCCAGGTTCAACGGTACAACTTTTTCAAATTTCCCAATTCCAAAACCTGACGTTACAATATTGCCGTATCAGTCAATCATAAACATGATTACAGAAATTATTGAAGATAGGCAAGGGAATATTTGGTTTAGTCGAGATGGTTATGGGGCTTGCAAATACGATGGAAAATCATTTACTCACTACACTGAAAAAGATGGTCTTGCTTCAAATAATGTTCAGGTTATCCATGAAGACAATCAAGGAAACCTTTGGTTCGGTTCAAGAGTTGCGGAAAAAGACAATCCAAATAAAAGCAGTAGAGCCGGAGACGGTGGACTTAGTAAATTTGACGGTAAAACATTTACCCAGTTCGCCAAAATAAAAGGTCTTAGCAAAAATGACATTTATGCAATCAATGAAGATAACAACGGAAACATTTGGATTGGTGCAAATGGTTTTGGAGCATATCGCTATGACGGAAAAGATTTTACTTTAATCAGCAAAACGGACAGAGAAGATCTAATGCCATTTGGTTATGGCATTCAAGACATATTGGAAGACAAGGAAGGAAATCTTTGGTTTGGATTATCAGGAGGACTTTTTCGCCTTAAGGAAGATTCCATTATCAATGTTACTCAAAATGGACCTTGGAATTGAAAACATAAAATACGAACGCATAGTGACGCATGACAACAATTAGAAAGTAATTAGCAGCAAAATTTAAGCCTCCTTTAACAGGTGACCGTACAAGTCTCAAATCCGAGCAAAGTCCCTTGTATCTTCAAGGAGTTCGTTCATATTTGGTTTGGAAGGGGGTACTTTAGCGGAAAAGCTGTCAAAAATGATGGCTTTTCCGTTTTCATCCGCCTTGGAACCCTTGTCACTCCTACATAAAAGGTCTAACACTTGTTAACATTGCCAAATCTGTCGGTTGTTAATGTTGCTCCGCTTACTGTTCCATTATTTCCGTTAATAGAATTATCATTAGCGTTACCGTTAAACATATATTCAGCAACGGGGGCTGAAGAATTTTATTTTCTCCCGAGTTTGACACTCGAATCGAGGTCGCAACCCTACAGCCCTTGTTAATGCTGCATTCTTGTTTGGATTTTAAAATTTTGTAGTGAACAAACATTAACAAAACGTTGTTAATACTTGCGTTTAGGCTTGTGATTTAAT
>JACPDY010000071.1 GCA_016183775.1 Bacteroidota bacterium | reverse complement strand
TGGATTATTGAAAGAACTTTTTCTTGGTTTGAAAACCAACGAAGATTGAGTAAAGATTTTGAATATTTGCTTGAAACAAGTGAGGCAATGATTCATTTTGCAGCTATAAAAATATTATTGAATAAATTTTAAACAGTTTCTGAAAAGATCCGGTTTCTCTTTTCCATTCGGTGAAGGTGCCCGAAGGAAGAGTGAGTCTCTTTCACAGATATTTTCTACCTTGCAGCAGCTGTATAGCTTATTATGACTGAAGAAAAACCAAAGATCACAATTGGCCGGAGGGAAAAGGTATCATTCCCCGATCTCGGTATTTTTGATATTGATGCAAAAATAGATACCGGAGCTTATACAACAGCTTTGCATTGTCACGATATTGAAGTTAAACAGGAGAACGGAAAGCCGGTTTTGTATTTTAAATTGCTCGACCCATCCCACCCCGAATACAATGAGCAGCAACAACGATTCGTGGATTTTAAAGAAAAGGACATTAAAAATTCGTTTGGCGCTCTTGAGCGCCGCTATGTTCTTAAAACCCGCCTTAAGATCGGACGCAAAATTGTAAAAACTTCAATATCTTTAACCGACAGAGGCAATATGCGTTTCCCTGTTTTAATAGGCCGTAAACTATTGCTCAGGCGTTTTATCGTCGATGTAAATGAAACTTATTTGTTGAATACAAAAAAATCAGCCTGAAATGAAACTCGTTATTTTATCCCGTAATCCAAAACTATATTCCACAAAACGCCTGGTGGAAGCAGGTGAGCAACATGGACACGAAGTATTGGTACTCGACCACATGAAATGCGTACTGGTAATTGAACAGGGGCGTCCGCATGTATTTTATCAGGGCAAGGAGGTTTCTGATGTAGGCGCTGTAATTCCCCGAATAGGCGCGTCTGCCACCTTATATGGAGCTGCTGTTGTCCGGCAATTCGAAATGATGAAAATTTTTTCTGCCGTGGAATCACAGGCGCTTACGCGTTCGCGCGATAAGCTCCGCAGCCTGCAGCTTTTGGCACGTGCAGGACTGGGAATGCCTAAAACATCTTTCGCTTACAGCTCAAAAGATCTTGATATTATTATCAACCAGGTAGGAGGCGCGCCGGTTGTGATCAAGCTGTTAGAAGGCACGCAGGGCATAGGCGTTATTTTAGCCGAAACACATAACGTAGCCAAGTCGGTGATCGAAGGATTCCTGAGTATTGACGCAAATATACTAGTGCAGGAATTTATAAAAGAAGCAAAAGGTGCTGATATCCGTGCTTTCATCGTTGACGGACAGGTTGTAGGCGCCATGAAGCGCCAGGGCGCTGAAGGTGAATTCCGCTCCAACCTGCACCGCGGAGGGAAAGCCATGCTTATTAAGCTTTCTGCCGAAGAAAAATCAACTGCTATAAAAGCCGCTAAAAAATTGGGCCTTGGTATAGCGGGTGTAGATATGCTCCAATCGAAACGCGGGCCGCTGATCATGGAAGTAAATTCTTCGCCCGGCCTCGAAGGTATTGAAGGTGCTACAGGTGTTGATATTGCCGGAAAAATTATTGAGTATGTTGAACGGAATGAAATTCAGTAAGGATGATCCAGGAATTATTAAAATACACCTGCGGTCAACTTGAAAAAAAGAATATTGAATACATGTTGTCAGGAAGTATCGCCATGACAATTTATGCAACCCCTCGCTTTACCCGCGATATTGATATAGTAATCAACCTGAAGAAAGAAGATTTAAATTCATTCCTTTCAATTTTTACTGATACTTTCTACATAAATAGTAAAACCGTTTTGGCGGAAATTGAAAAAAAGGGAATGTTTAATGTTATCGATCAGAATAGTGGATATAAAATAGATTTTATCATTAAGAAAGAAAGTGATTTCCGGAATGAAGAATTCCGGCGAAAAGTATACAAACCCATTTTCGATTTTAAGGCTTGGATCGTATCTCCGGAAGATCTTTTTATTTCAAAAATTATCTGGATACAATCAACTCCAAGTGATATGCAAATGAGCGATTTGAGAGCATTGCTAAATCACAAGGCTCTCGATAAAAAATATATTTCAGATTGGTCTGCAAAATTAAAATTACTCACCTATAATCTAGTATAAATGCAGGATACTTCCCCCGAAATATTACTTATTCAGCATAATATCTGGATGAAAAAAACCGAAGAGGAGCGCTTCCGCTTGGGTATTGAAATGATCGAAGAAGGCCGGAAACTTGTTGAGTGTTCAATAAAAAACGAGAATCCCGATATAACTCCAACCGAATTAAAACGAGCGGTATTTAAACGATTTTATGAAAATGATTTTTCTGTCGAAGAGCTAAATACGATTTTACAACATCTTACCTGATATAAGTTATTTTTAATTATGGCCAAAGACATTGTAATTAACGGAACAATAATAGCGCCCGGCGAAAGCAAACAGGTTGTTTTCAGCAAGTGTGAGCTACCCAGTCAAAGTATAATTGAGACCCCTGCTTATGTTTTTCGTTCAGTTAATGACGGACCGACTGTTCTGCTCAGCGCAGGGATGCATGGTGAAGAAACCAATGGTATCGAAACAATACGACAGCTTATAAAAAGAGAAGACATACAAAAACCTCTGTGCGGAACTATTATAGCCATTCCGGTTTTCAATGTTGTTTCATTTATTTTTAACCAACGCGATCTGCCCGATGGGCGTGACCTTAACCGCTGCTTCCCCGGAACCAGAAGCGGTTCACTCGGAAGCCGCATCGCGCACGACATTATTCACAATATATTATCGGTGATCGATTTTGGGGTCGATTTCCATACCGGAGGCGCTAAAATAAATAACTATCCGCAGCTGCGCTGTGTATTCGATGAACCTAAAAATATTGAACTGGCAAAATTATTCGCTCCTCCTTTTATCATCAATGCACCGTATCGTGAAGGCTCGTTCCGAATGGAGGCCGCTAAACAGGGAAAAAGTATTTTGGTTTTTGAAGCAGGTGAATCATTACGTTTTAACAACACAGCTATTAACGAAGGACTTAGCGGATGTCTCCGTTTCTTAAAAAACCTGAGCATGATCGCCGGCGAGATGTCCGTACCGCACACTATTATTATTGGTAAAGACAGGTGGATGCGTGCACAGGAAGCAGGGCTATTCCGTACAGAAAAAAAATTCGGAGCGTTCTTTGAAAAAGATGAGGTGATCGGCATTATCAGCGACCCATACAACAGAAGTGAAATTAAACTGGTTGCGCCTGACGATGGATTTATTATCGGCATCAATAATCAACCTGTTGTGCATGTTGGTGATGCCTTGCTGCATATTGGGATGGAAAAACCATTTTAATACGCAAAATAAACTTATCTTTAATAGCATAAAATTGAAATTTTTAAACATCGGAGGTTCTATGGAAGCAGAAAAAATATACACAACAGAAGAATTGAGAAAATGGATTCGAGATTTAGAAGACGCCGAGCAATCTTACCCTGAGGACGGACTCGTGCTTCTTGAAAATACTGAGGCTCCTAAATATATAAATCAAATTCGAAATCTTGGTGGAGAGTTGGTCACCTATTTAAATATTTATATACCTCGGATTTATTTTTGGACTGAAAACTTTGAAAAAGCGATTAAATTTGCAGAAGATGCCAGTAAAATTGGAAAGGTTAAACTCTCTCCCGCATATATCTTAAGCAATCCTATCGAATATGTGTTCAGTATTGCGATTGATCAACCTGATGATTATGCGGAGGTCCTCACCGGTCTCATAAAATTAGCCAACGATGATCCAAAACTCAAAGATCTTGCAAATAAAATGGAAGCTCAATTTTCACTCAAGAATAAGAGTGGGCCAGATTATTCCAAAATTGACAAAATGATTGCTGATTGCAAAACAATTAATTCTTCGGAAAGCGGGCGAGTTGCCACAGAAGTGATGAGTGCTTTAATCCATTGCGTAGAAAATAAAGATTTTGAAAAAGCCGGATTTTATTTGTCGACGATTTTTCGTATCGATCGTGTGACAATGACAGTTATGCATTCATTTTTGAACACCGATCCACGTTTTGTCGAGTTTAAAAAAACAAAATTCTTTAAGGATGCTCTGCCTGAAATGCCGGTTGAAAAACATTTAGCACAAGCCTACGTAACCGCTATGGATGAACCTTATGAGACTTACAAAAAGCTTGAAAAGAACAAAGAAAAAACCAAGGATAAAACAGACTTACTAGCCGTTCAGCACTTTTGTATCGCTCTAATTTGCTCAGATTTAGGCGAGCATGGCGACGACAACATGGATGAGTATGGAGGTGGGAAAATATCCATCAAAGGATTCAAAGACCTGAAGAAAAAACTCGAAGACGACCTTAAAAAACAAATGGCGAAGTCAAAGATCAAGCACCCGCCATTTTGGAAATACAAAAAATTTAAATCATTTAAAGACGTCCATTTATAAATTTTTTCACTAAAATTTTAGGGCGGCTTTGTTCAATTGCATGGCGATATCATGAGACATTTTCATTGATTTCCATTCAACTGCATATTTAGGAATGGGCGAAATAACCCATCTCCCCCGAAGATAAGGAGAAACTTAATTCTTTTTAGAGACTGTTTAAATTTCATATAAAATAAATGTTATTAATTTTCTACCAAGATTTCGCTCCTAACGGAGCTATTAAAATCCCGTAGGGATGGAATCTTGGTAGAAAAAAATAAATAATTTTTAAAGCCCTGTAGGGGCGACATATAACATTTCAAATAGATAAATTTTAAACAGTTCACCCTCCCATATACCAACGGCACAATAATTGCGTTATGCTTAAATATGTCTTACATTTAAGTAATGGGGCTTCTCAAATACATACAAATTATTACTCTTGCAGGATTGCCTGTTTTGTGTGTTGCACAGGATAACGGAACCGGCAGAGTCAATAAGCCCGTTTCTACTGCCGCGGATTGTCCCAGTTGGAATACGCGTAAACAGAATGATCGCGGCGATTTTCTGGAATATATGCGAAAAACCCAGGGGAAGAAAACAGAGACCAATAATCCATATTTAGCGTATGCGAAAATGCTGAGTAAAACAGACGTCTCCGCAAATAATACCGGACAAAGAGCTGCAGCGAAAAATGATTTCTATGCCCGTAAACGGTATAACCTGTTCCCGAACAAATCTGAACAAAACAAAACCGAAACAATTAAAAAATATAATGACATCCCTGAAGGAAGCACAACTGCGGAACCAACCCAACAAACTGATCCGGAAAAAAAAGAAATAGTACCTGCCAATAACACTCCTGAACAGGTTTTAATGCCTGAACAAAAAATTATTGAAACTGTCAATGGACCGGCCGTTTCTCCTACTCCGGAACAAAAGGAACAAGTTGTAAAAAACAAGGAAAACGGAAGCACCAAAGTTGAATCCAACAAAACACGCTCACACTGGTTTAAAAAGAAAGCAACACGTCTTTTCTCCAAAAAGACAAATAAGCCGGCCAGGCCGAATTACGAAAAGTGTACCACAAGATTTTAGAAACTGTATGTGTTTTAGTCTAAATTCGAATAATTTTTCTCTCCCGATCGGTATTATAGCACAGACTATTTTATAATCGCGGATGGTATCCCTGGCGGTTGGGGACAAAAAAGGAAACCACCAAAACACCAAAGCGCCAAATCCCACCAAAAGATTATATAGAGGAAATTTTGTCGTACACCCTCATAGGGTTTAGGATCTTGCCTCTTGTTCTAGATTTCATATATTTGCAAAACAACCTAAAACTTTATCGCATGAAAAAAATTACTCTATTTGTATCTATTGTTGCTGCATGCGCTTCTTCTGCATTGCTGGCACAACCAACCATTACTTCAGCCGATTTTCCGACTCTTACTTCAAAATGGGCTGAACTTAGTGATAACCGCGCAGGCATGCATGCCGTTACTGCAGGGGGAGCCAATTTAAACTGGGATTATTCAACAGGGTATTATGTAATTGATGATACCTCTTTCACCAGTTTTATGACACCTGCTTCTGTTCCTAATGGATGGGGCAGCAATTTTCCTACTGCTGATCTGGCACAATACAGCGCTGTAGACTCTATGGCTCAATTTTTTGAATTGAACACAACCGGAATTTATTTTGACGGAATGTACAGTGGAACCAAATACGGGTTTGGCAAAATGGACTATACTCCTGATATGTATTTTCTCCCCACTCCATTTACATATAACAGCACGAAGTCTAACACGTCAAGAATTGTTGCTCTTACCAAATATGGAACGTATAATGCCAAATTCATTCTCCGCGTTACACAAAACCTGACTGCAGATGCATATGGCACACTAAAAACACCTGCAGGAACATATTCAAATACTTTAAGGGTTCATACATTCAGTTATTCTTACGATAGCATATTTGTTGATTTCACAGGTTCAGGAACATACTCCCTTCTTTCCGGAGAGGGGCCTAAAGATACTTCAGATACTTATTCCTGGTACTCTGCTGCACAAAAAGCCCCTGTCGCTTCAGCTGATTTTGAAGGCCCTGCCTCTAAATCTGCGTCTGTGAGCGCAACTTATTACGATTTCACTTTGCTGCCTTCTTCTGTTAAAGAATTAAATGCAGCTAAAGCACTTAACGTTTATCCTAACCCTGCTGTTAACCAGCCTGTTTACTTTTCATTCGACGCGAACTCAACAGTAACAAATATTGTTATATACAATGCATCGGGTCAGCTTGTAAGAACCGAACAAATTGCGGGAGCCAACCAACTGCTATTACAAACAAACGATATGAATGCGGGAATATATTTTTACTCCTTAAATGATAAAAACGGGAAACAGACACAAACAGGTAAGTTTATTGTAGGTAAATAAATTATTTATTTTTATACCGAGGGAACTTGATTTCAAGGGTCTTGAGACTCGGCATATACGGCTTTAATACCGATGCTCGATATATTTTAGTATAAATTAAAACAATTTTTCTTTCGATCGGTATTATACCGCAAACTATTTTACATATTTCTGTCCGAAATTTTATTCTTTAGTCTTTATCCATTTCATTACTCTATTACCTTTCGGAGTGTTAAGTGAAACAAAGTAAACTCCCGGCACTAATTGATAATTGTTAAGATCAATGATGTGCTTTCCTTCATTTAACTGGCCGTTTATCGGGCTTGCAACAACACAGCCCTTAATATCATGTATTGCAAGTGTAACAAATAACTTTTCACTTAAAGTAAATCCGATCTTTGCATCACTAAAACCGGGGTTCGGATATATCTGCAGGAAAAATTGATGATCGTCCATCTCTTTCGCCGATGTAATTGCGGCTGATATACCGGAGAACTCCCATGTGTCATTATAAAGCGAGGCTCCTGTTCCCCCATAGATTATCATTTTGTCCTGGGAAGGAATATAAACTGCAATATGGCCAAACCTTTCAGCCGGTTTTGTTGATCCTTGAGGAATGCTGTCCCATTTATTATTATCCAGAGAAAATGACCAGAGGTCGTTCATTCCTCCCGCTAAATTTCCCTGGCCTAAATAACTACCACCGAAAATAACAACATTACCTTTTCCGCAGTAAACATTGGAAGGGTAATGGCGCGCTATAGGTTTTGAGGTCGGAGCTGGATTGGTCCAACTATAACTATCCAAATCAAGTGTCCATATATCATCCAGGTTACCTGTGCTTTGGCCTCCATATACAATCATTTGCCGCCTGTCGGCTGCGAAACTCTGTGAAGTAAGACATCGTTTCAAAGGAAAAAAAGAATTGGTTTTATCCATCCATTTCATCGTATCAACATTAAATGACCACGTATCATCAAACCGGCCCGATGTAGTAAAGCCTGCAAAATTAATTATGTCGCGTTTAATCGGATCAAAAATTGTTGCGGTGCCATATCGCTTTAGAGGTGCACCCGAAACATTTCCATCCGCAAATAGTTCCTGCCAGGTGCTATCAGTAAAATTAAAAGCCCAAACATCGTTATACAAAGCCGCCCCTTGTCCCGACCAGATAAGCATACGATCCATAATAGTATCATACATGGCTATCTGAGTATAACGAGCGACAGGTGATTTTGAGGATTTGGATGGAATCAGAGTCCAGTTATTGGAATTCAGATCGAGGCTCCACAATTCATTTACCTTTCCACCGGAAGTGCTGCCGCCAAAAACATACATTTTATTTTTAACCGGGATATAAATCGCAGAAGCATTGCTTCGTGCAGTAATTGAACCTGTAGTAGTCAGTTTTATCCAACCTTGTGAAAAACCCCCGGTATTTAAATTGATAACCAGAAAAAACAGCGCGCTTAATTTATTCAACATGTGATAATTATTTAGTGGATACTAATGCATTGAATATTCCTATCTCCACAGCCTCCCTCTTTCCTTTTCCGTGGGCATCCGACACGTTTCCTTTTGCCCAAACCATTTGATCCTGTTCTTAGAAATAACAGAATAAACATAATCGCGCAATACCCTTGGAAAGATCCTGAGAACAGGAGCCAGCCCCCAAATACCGCCCATACTTTTCAAAATTTCTATGATCGCGTCCGACCTGGTGAATACTTTTCCATCGCTGAAAAAAACAACAGTCTTCAAATCTGATGTATCGATATTATTTAAATATACCGGGGCCGTTTCTCCCTGCAATGGTGCATAAAGTAATACTTCATCCTTGTCTTCCTTTAATAAAAAATCAACGAACGAATTGCACAGGCCACATACGCCGTCAAAGAAAACAAAGTTATTCTGCTCGGATACTTTTATCGGTTTGATCCATGATCCGTCAAACGTAAACCAATGTATCATCAGCATTCCGAATGTAAGGTCGGCAAAGTCAACAATCAGCAGAATGCCAGCATGCATAATGATTGTGAACAGCCATATCCACATTCGTGTTTTTTTCCAGATGGCGAAGGGTAAAAAAGTCATTTCCAGCAAAAGTATTCCCCAGGTTAAAAAATGCAGAATACCTTGAGGGAAAGACAAAAAGAAAGTCCTCAGGCCCCAATCCCGGGCAAGCGGATTATTAAGTAAATGAATAATAGCGCTGCCGTCTCTCCAGCTGGGCGAATGAAGCTTATCGAACCCGCTGATGGTATAGCCAACAGACATTATGATCCATGCGCCCCAAAATAATATGGGAGGAAAAGACCAGTTTTCATTTTTCTTTGTAAACAACGAGAGCGGCTCACCTTTCGGAACTACAATGCAGCACAATAAGATCCACCCGATAAACGGAAGACCCGGGTTGCTGATAAGGTTGTTGCGATCGAACAAACAAACCCAGCCATACCACAGCACAAAAGCGGCAATGGGCCGTTGAATACCGAATGTGAACAACAGGGAACATACGATCAATAGTAACACAAGAAGTTGAACTGCAAATGGCGAATCGGAGCTATTTAATATATTCGGAAAAAATCCATGTGTAAGGTTGAGACTTGCATCAGGCATTAATCCGGCATTGCTCCACATTTCGACAGCATAGGGAAACAGCATTACAAAATGGATGAACAGGTAAACACCCAGTATGATCCTGAAAAACGAAAACTGATATGCTGAGTAGGTTTTCAATTGGCGCATACTGGCTATGTCATTAAGCTAAGCCCGAAGGGCTTCAATTTTAATAACCTCCGGTTAAACCGGAGGAAAAACGTCAAAAACAATTTTCCAACCCGCCTCAGGCGGGTTGAATGTCTTTTATATCAACATATTCAAACCTTTCAGGGTTGGGACTCCTCTCACTTTAATAACCCCCGATTTCATCGGGGGTTATTAAAATTCAAGCCCTTCGGGCTTGTCATTAGGTCACATTCCTCTTACCTTAATTACATTGGCGCATACAGGTGTTAGTGTCCACACATCATCCCGGCCCGCTGTTTTTGTTCTTATTTTTATGGCATAATCTGTTCCGTTTGCGGGTAATCCCATTTCTTTGATAATTGTTTTCTTGCAGAAACCATAATCAAAAACCGATCCCCAGATCTCTTTCCTGAGAATAGGCCCGTAGGAGATCGCGGCTCCATAAACGTTTCGCCGGTTATAAGGTCCCTTTAATTTTGAATACATGGCAGGTGTTATCTGTATCTCTTCTTTTTGACCTTCAGCCCTTATGTATTGAATATAAAAATCACCGGCAAATGTTTCCACCCCTTTAACCTCGGTAAACACAAGCGGCAGCGGCGATGAGCCCGAAACAGTTCCCATCCCCCTGATAATTTTATTGCCCAGCAGGAAACCAATAGCCTGCAGTAACCCAATAATTACAATAAGTATATAAATATATTTTCTCATTTATTTTTGGTTGACGTATACTGATTATTCACATTCTTAAACAACAGCATTTCAACCAATTTTTCTTCGCGTTCGGGCTTGAACCCGCATGGTTTATCATTTGTCTTTGGATTTTCAAATGTACCAAAAAGCATATCCCAGAGCGGAATGTCGGAAAAATTATTAAAATGCCTATTCCTTTCGTGATGAATACGGTGCATCTCCGGACGCTGAAAAATATAACCCATCCAATGTGGTGTTTTAATATTCATATGATAGACATATTCACCCAGCGCGGAGTACAGTATACACCAGGCAGCCGCTTCCATACTTAAACCAAGGAGACTAAAATTAACAAGACCTATAATTATAGAATTACAAATGATTTCCAACGGATGTTTAAAAAAGGAAGTGATTGTTTCGATGCGTTGAGGGCTATGATGAACCTGATGCATAAGTAACCATAAAATATTAATGGTATGTCTCCACCTGTGCCACCAGTAAAACACAAACGTTAATACCAAATAAGCGATAAAACCACCCTCCGGTTCATTTAACGAAGCCGGCAAATGAACCAGCGACCTTCCCTGGAACCAGGTATCCCAACTCACTTTTCCTAAAAATATAACGCCGATCTGACAAATATTAAGGATGATAACCCGTGTCCACCAGCCTTTAACGTGCGGCAGCTTTTGATCGGGAATAATACGCTCCAGGATCATCAGGGAAATTCCGATGGCGATAATGTAGATGATCATTGTTGTGATTTAGGGTTGGATAAAATGCTTTTCGATTTTTTACTATATAAATATTTTCGCGGCTCTGCCGCTTTTTTATAAGAAAGCCATGTATAAATATAGCCAAAATAGGCATTTAGTTAATCGGTTGGAAGTGATTTGAATATCCTTTTAATAACAGGCAATGTTTCACCCATTACATCATTGCCCTATTTAAATATTGCAGGTATTTGTCCAATTTAACAATTGCCCGTTCGATGTTTTTAATTCATTTTCTCCGCTATAAACCAGAAAACAATTCGCTTTTTTTATTCCCGAAAGCTTTGCATAATAACCAAGCCCTTTAAAAAACTGGGGGTTATATGTTTTTGATGATTTAATTTCGACAGCTTTTATTTTACCTTTTTCCTGAATTAATAAATCTACTTCATTGCCCGTATTATCCCGCCAAAAATAGAGCTGTGGTTTTAGCCCTTTATTCATCCGCTCTTTAATTAATTCATTTATCACAAAATTTTCGAAAAGCCCACCCTTTGCCCAATGACTTGTCAGTTGCGTTGGGGCATCAATACCCAATAAATTACAGGCGAGGCCGGTATCATAAAAATAAAGTTTAGGTGTTTTAACCAATCGTTTATTGAAATTAGTATGATAGGGCTGCAAAAAATAAATAATAAAAGATGTTTCCAAAACAGAAAGCCATTTTTTTACTGTTTTATGGTCAATACCAAGCGTATTGCCTATATCAGTTAAATTAAGCAATTGACCCACCCTTCCGGCCAATAATTTAATAAATGTTTCAAACAGCGAAAGGTCGTGTACATTTACCAACGACCTTACATCCCTTTCCACGTATGTGTTCAAATAGGAAGAATAATAAACAGCAGGAGCAACTTTACGATCATATATCGCGGGATACGCCCCTTTAAAAATAAGCTGTTCAATGCTTTTAACAGCGATGCCTCCCTGCTTCATTTCCTGGTAACTAAACGGCAATAAATTTAAAAGCACAACCCTTCCGGCCAAACTCTGGCTGATATTTTCGAGCAGCAAAAAATTCTGAGAGCCGCTTAAAATATATCGCCCGTGTTTTTTTTGCTTATCCATGGCAACCTGCAAATAGGAGAACAATTCAGGAACCCGCTGTACTTCATCTATGATAAGGCCCTTCTTATATTGCGACAAAAACTGCTCCGGATCATTTATAGCCAATGTGCGGGTAGGAGGATGCTCCAGGTTAACATAATCATAGCCGGGAAAAGCAGCCTTCAGCAGCGTGGTTTTCCCTGACTGGCGTGGACCCGTAAGCGCTATAGCCGGCATTTTTTTTGCCAATAAAACAAGCTGTTTTTTTAAATCCCTTGGTATCATATCTTTACAATTTGGGAATTTAATTCCCAGATTGTAAAGATATGAAAATATTTTTATCTGCCTACAGTGCCCTGGCTTCACTCAAACATAAATCTTCCGTTTTGCCGGGATGTTTTTGGTTCGTGGCATAGCCTTTTACCAGATAATCCTTTAAACGTTGTGTGGCCCATTGGCGGAATTGGATACCTTGTTTGGAATTTGATTTTGCGTTATTTTTATAAAAAGATTTTAACATAACTTGTAGGTATGAATGTAAAATATAATTTTATAAAAAAATTTGCAAAAATGGCTACAAAATCATCGCAAAAGGTAATCCCCCTTTCTCCGGAAAACTATGTAAAAACAAAAGCCCGCTCATTACCCATTGGCAAATGTTATATTACAGAAGACTGGGAAAATGGAGGTATGGCGAACCTTATCATCACCCGAAAACATGTTACAGGAAATGTTACACTGGGCTTCTACCTGATCGATCTGTATTGTTTGGGTTTAAAGGACACGTATTTTCTTTTTAATATTCCTCCGGATGAATTTGAAGATATTTTAGTAAAGTTTTCGGCTAATACAGAAGCTCCGATGATCGAATGTGAGTATAAACTTGCCCACAACGTTATCTATGGCGGTATTGGCTTTGCGGAAGATTATGAATTCAACCCGCATAAAGATTTCCGCATAACACAGTTTATACTCGAAGAGGATTCGGAGGATGTTCCACTTATTGATATTGCGTTTGGAAAAGACGAAAAACCTTTCATCATTCAATCGCCGGCCATGACACAACGGGAATTTGAAAGATATATTGCAACTCTCGAAAAAACGGCCGGTGCCGGAAATTATGATTACATAGCCGAGGTTGGTGATGACGAAGACGAAGACTATATACAGGATAATTTTTTAGGAAGTAAGTTGGGAGTCGGCAATTGGAACCCCTTACCGGATATGCTATCGGATTTTTCAAAAGGAGGTGATCTGTCCGAAATAGATATGATAAAAATGGCAGATTATTTATTCTCTGAATTTCAAGATAATGAGCCGAATAGTATGGAACGAATGATCGCTGATGTGGACATTACTTTTGATTTGCCTGCCGAGTATGGATTATCTGATGATGAGTGCCTTGACCTCACCGACATTTATTGTGATATACTGAAAGAAGACAACCTTCCTAAAAATATCGGGATACTGCAGGCAAAGATTGCACAACACCCGCATATCCCCATTTATAAAAACTATCTCGCCAAAGCATATCTCACAATTAAAAATCAGGAATTGTACGACAAAGTGATTGATGAGATGATTGCCGCACACCCGGAATATCTTTATTCAAAACTGAAACTTGCCGAAAGATTTATTATTATAGGCAAGCATAACGAGGTTGAAAAAGTTTTCGACAATAAATTATTCCTGTCTCAATTATATCCCTCAAAAAAACTATTTCATATCAGTGAATTGATCACATTCAATTGCTTTTTCATTAACTATTATTTACGTATGGGCGATTTAATGAATGCCGACCTTTATTTTCAACCGATAAAAACATATCTTGAAGATATCCGTACCACAGATTTTAATATGTTTATGGATACTTCAATTTTTATCACTGAAAAAAAGATGGAAGCGTTGAAGATGAATCCGGTGTTCGGAGAAGCATAATACTATTACCGCTAACAAGAATGTGTTGTCAAACAAGGTGAGATTTGGAGCCTTACAGTTATAAGATTAATTGTAATAATAATCAATTGTACCATCAACTCCTTATCATCGGGGTTGCTTTGGGCCACTAATAAAGCCAACGCTACTAAACCATTATCATTTATTTTATTTTTTCTTTTTGCCTTTCAGTTTTTTAGCCCTTTCTCCTTTCACCAATTTTTTAATGCTATTTGCAACGGGCAAATTTTCAGGCATCGTTCCTCCTAATTCCTCAATCGTTTTCCGTACTTTTTTGCCTACTTCAAAATGGGTTTGGTTAGCCTTCTGTTTGCCTTTAATATTCTCTCTTCGCAGTTTTTCTTCGGTTTGTGTAGCACGGAAAAGGTTTGCGGCTAATTCAGTACTACCCATATGATCAAGTATCTGTTCATTTTTCTTTAATCCCTTTTTAGCGTGTATTCCTTTGGCATCGATTCCGCCATACAATCCTTTGTATCCAAAATTTTGAAATATGGCATAGTCAATGGGATCAATTACTCCCGCACCCCTGGCAGCATTAGCCAAATGTTTATTATGCTTTAGCAATTCTTTCCGCAAAAAAAGACGTCTTTCTTCTTCCGTACTTAACTCACTATATGCTTCTGTCTGTTGTATTTCCTGCAAGCGGGTTTGTACGGCAAAATAGGTTTGTCCAAGGGCCACTACCTCCTTATCCGGACTGGCATTCTGTACTATCAGGTAACAAGCATAACGCGTAAGTTTTATGCTTTCCATTTCGCGCCGTGCTCCAGAACCTATTGAAACCATCTCGTGGAAGTCCACGAAATGGTTCGCTATTGGATGTTTGCTGTTTTTACAGGCTTCTTTTGCCCTTTCAATCACGGGTATAAAATTTCTAAACTCCGCATAGTCAAGTGCCTTTGCCAAATCGCGAGCCGACCAAAACTCATTCCCCCTTTCGTCCAGCTGTTTTATTTGCTCGAACACAGGAGAATTTTTGCCTTGTGTTATTTTTTTATCCATGTTTAATAGCTTGTAGCGGTAAATTTACAATTTATTTGAAAGAGCAGGACGAAGGTCCTGCCCAACGGGAGAGGCCTTATCCCGCAAAGGCTAACAAGAATATACCGGCTGGCCGGAATATTCTACCTGCTGTTTATCAGGTTAATGATCAGTTGTACCATTAACTCCTTATCATCGGGGTTGCTTTGGGCGACTAAAACGAACTTGTGTAAAGTTTACACAAGTTCGTTTTAAACTTTTTTAGCTATAAGGAAATTTCGAAAAGTTAAATAAGAGCTCCCTTAATTACAGTTGTTGTATTTTTTGCAACAACTGGTGGTATGTGCAAAAAATGCACATTGCTTTAACTACCAAGGAAAACCCGGTAATTGGCTATAATCAGAGCAACTATTTCCAAAATGGAAACGGTTCACTCGGAAAGCAGGACAAATGCACTGCTGGATATGCATATTACAGGAAGTATTTTGGCTGGTGATTTGCGAATCGGGTAGCGGGTAAGAATGATGGAATTTTTCCTTTTATTTAGCTATTTTTTATGGAGACCGCTCCCAAATTTAAATTGTTTTTTTGATAAAAATCAAATGTTTATCACTATTTTTGCATAATAATCAGGTAATTGAACGGCATTATAACAAGGTAATTGAACAACATAATAACATGGTAAATGCACTACATCATAACCCGGTAATTACACTAATATTTAATCATAAATTGACAATCAATAATTTAAAAATTAATTGTGGCCACACCAAGTGAAAAATTAGCCGCCTCATTGGAATTTCTGAAAAAACTTCAGGATAAAGGGCTTGTAGCTATAAAATCAGGGGAATTAACCAGGGTCCACAGAGAGCGTCTTTTAAAAAATGGTTTTTTGAAAGAGGTTACAAAAGGATGGTATATTTCAACACCTTCAAATGAAAAGCTTGGTGACAGCACTTCCTGGCACGCTTCTTACTGGCAGTTTTGTGCAAGATATTTAACAGACCGGTATGCTGATTCTTATTTTATATCTCCTGATCAATCATTGCAAATACATGCAGGCAATTGGACCGTTCCACAACAACTTATAATACGTACAACCAAAAATTCCAACTACGCTACATCATTGCCGTATGGAACTTCTTTATGGCACTGGGATTCCCCGGTTCCGAAAACTGCAGAAATAGTTACGTTAGAAAAAATCCGAATGATGACCTTGTCCTCCTCGCTGGTACATTGCACACCTGCAGTATTTACAAAGAACCCGACAGATGTGAGAACCGCATTAGCCATGATCAAAGATTCTTCAGAGATAGCAGGACAATTACTTGACGGGGGACATACAAGAATTGCAGGACGACTTGTCGGCGCATTCCGGAATATTGGCAGAAGTAAAATTGCCGATGACATAATAAAAACCATGCGGGCTGCAGGTTACGATGTCCGGGAAACAGATCCGTTTGAAACCAGTACACGAATTACTTTATCCGCAAGAGATCTATCACCTTATGTGAACAGGATAAAATTAATGTGGCCCGAAATGCGTGATGTTGTTATTAAACACTTTCCAAAAGCGCCCGGGCTTCCGGCTGATCACGAAGCGTACATGAAGAAAGTGGAAGAAATATATGTTACAGATGCATACAACTCATTATCCATAGAGCGTTACAGGGTTACACCGGAATTAATTGAACGCGTACGAAGCGGAACCTGGGACACAAAAAATAATGAAAAAGATAAAAAACAAAAAGATGCAATGGCTGCACGCGGCTATTGGCAGGCAACCCAAAAAGTAAGGGAAAGCATAAAAAAAATACTTGATGGAAAAAATTCCGGGAAAGTTGCGGATGCAGAACATGGAGACTGGTACCGGGAATTATTTGCCCCCAGCGTAACAGCAGGTATATTAAAAGCCTCTGATCTTGCCGGCTACAGGAATAGCCAGGTTTATATAAGTAACTCCAAACATGTACCCATAAATAAAGATGCTGTGCGCGATGCAATGCCGGAATTTTTTGAATTATTACAGAACGAGCCGGAAGCTTCCGTGAGAGCAGTCTTAGGACACTTCATATTTGTCTTCATCCATCCCTATATGGATGGCAACGGACGCATGGGACGTTTTTTATTTAATGCAATGCTCGCCTCCGGCGGATACCCCTGGACAGTTATTCCCGTTGAAGAACGTACAACCTATATGGAAGCACTCGAAAAGGCAAGTGTTAATTTGGATATAGAAGCGTTTGCAAAATTTCTGGCGTACCTTGTAGGTGAAGCCATGAAAGGGACTCCGATTGCGAAGATTCAGGGCTAATTGCCGAATTGTAAAGTGCGAACCATCGCAAATTGAGAATTGGGATGGTGGGTTGCTGGAATAATACTACCGGGTGGTTTTACAAAATAGCGGGCTGAGCATTTTTTGCAGCGGAGTGATTTTCTATTTTTTCTTTGGCAAATTCCTGAATAGCCAAAATATAATTAGCCTCCTCCCAGTTAGTTTTTAAATTTTTCTTTTCAAACTCATTCGCCCAATAAATAAAATTTGAAATGTCGGCACGGCTATCTCCAGAATAGAATTTCATTTGACCTGCTATATACGCAATATCGGCAACTGTTTCGAGCAATTTTTGTTTCTTCATTTTTCAAGGTTTAAAGCGTTCTTGATTATGGTATTTTAGAAATTCGCCTTCAGGTAAAAATCTTGAAGGCAAAATGATTTGTTGATTATCGTATTTCAAAAAATAATTTTTAATGGCATCTAACTTGCTTTGCTTTTTAAGAACAGAGGAAATTTTTATTTTGAAATCAGGAGTAATTGTAAGTAACCCGGTTTCAAAGGCCCTATCATGAAGTGCATTGATTGCAATTCCGTTTTGCGGATTCAGTCTGTTCTTTTCGTCAATACCCCAAGGTTTAATGTGTCCAGCGATTAGAAGTTCTGGTTGTTGTATTCCTGTAATACAACACGTATTATTATATGAAGCCAATATTGAACTTCTGAAAAAAGATTGATTAACCCTGACTTTTACTACCTGCTCTCTTGTTTTTCCTTCCTTCGGTAATTCCTTTTCCGGTATATGATTGAGTTCCTCTACCGATGTATTCTCAGAAACTGTTTAAAATTCATTTGATAAAAAGTATAAAGGGCATCTAAAAGGAAATCTCCTACTGAATTACTTAGTGTTGACCAAAACCCTATGTACCATGTATGAAACAAGCCTTAC